>JARRRL010000023.1:0-60257 GCA_037380725.1 Gammaproteobacteria bacterium
GTGAGCGAACCACCGTCATAATCGCCATTACTACCATTCAGCGCATCCAGTTCGGTATCGCTGGCGGTGGCGTCGCCTCCAGAATCCAGGGTGACCGTGCTGCCAATGCCCGCCCAAGCAACCGAGTCACTGTCCAGGTTGGCGAGAGCCGGTGCGTTATTGACCAGCGAGGTAAGGGTACTGCTGTTGACGGTGGTCAAACCACCGGACGTGGCTTTCAGCGCGATGCTCTCACTGGCCCCGGAATTGGTGTATTGCAGTGCCAGACCGGTAAAGGTAGCGGCACCGGAACTGGGCGAGAGCGTGACAGTGGTGCCATCTCCATCTAAGTCCCCGGTCCCAGACATACTGTTCACTGTACCGTCGACGGTGCCGTCGCTCGGGTCCGTTACCTCGAGTACGATATTGGTGCTGTAGCCGGTGTCCAAAATGTCGTTGGCGTCCACGGCTTGAATTACCGGGTCGGTGGTGAAATCCGTCGAGGAGCCGCTGTCGATCGTGGTTGGCACGGGCTGGGTATCAAACGCCAACTTGGTGGCGACGACATCGGAGGTCAACGAGCCAGAGGTGATTGTGGCAAACGCACCGCTGTCGGCATCGAGAACATAACTCTCGCCATCGGCGGTGGCGGTATAGGTGACACTGTTGAAGGTGGCCACGCCGGAACTGGCGGCGACCGTGGTCGTACCACTGAGCGATCCAGCGCCGCTGTTTTTGGAGACGACGACGTTGGACGAATAATCGACATCCGTATTGCCTGCCGCATCCTGGGCCGTGACCGCAAAGGAGGTCATAGCGCTGCCGGAGGTATCGCCAGAGGTCGGCGTTGTGGTGAAAGCAATTTTACTGGCGCTCACCGTCGTCGCCATATTGCCCGTGGCGACGGCGGCATTGGCGCCACTCATCTGAGTCTTGGCGCCGTCCACAGTCAGGTCGGTATCACCATCAATAGAAATTGTTACCGTCTGATTGTCGGTAATGCCGGTGTTGTCGTTCCAATAAGCGGACACCGTACAGGTGCTATTGCCACCATCGGTCACCGAAATACCTGTGGAGGTAAAGCTGACCGTCGAACCGGAGGGCGCGATATCCGACTTGGTCGCACAGCCGGAGAGACCGAAGCGGAGTTTGGAGAAGTTGGCCGAGGCAGTGCCACCCAAGGTCAGATCGATCTGGCTGACGTCGAGAGTCAGCCCATCACCGCCACCGCCGTCAACAAGGGTGAAATCGAAGACATTGATTTTGTTCCCTGAACCGGATGCCGTGGTGGGAAGATTGATCGGCTCTGTAACCCCGCCTGCGGCGATCAGGGTGCCGTCGCTGTTGTTGCTGGCTGTAGCATCATCAACGACAATATTTGCTATCGCAAACCGAGCATCATACTTGATGGAGTTAGACGGGTTGTCATAAGGAAATTCAATGGTAACTGCATCAACGTTTTGCCATAATGCACTGTTGAAATTAGAAGCTCTGGTTAGGGTGAACACATCACCAACCCCTCCATCAGGAGGAGTTATCGTCGCGGTGACCGTCTGTGAGCCATTCGAATAGCCGGTTAGTATAATAGAATGGTGACCTAACGTTTGAACCACCTGATAGAACGTCACTGCATCAAAACTGAAATTGGTCCCGGCTACCTCATACAGTTTTACGCCTCTGCTCGGATCAGCGTAATAGACATTATTTAATAGGGTACTAGAAATTGTCCCGTTACCAGGTGAGAAAAACCAATCATCAAAATCCGTAAACGTGCTAGCAGTACCCGCATCCAGTACAAAGGTGAGATCGCCTGCCGTATCAAGGCTAACATTTGCAATACCATTAGCACCATCTCTAACATCGCTTAAGCTACCAGATCCGGCGGTGTAATCTATCGTCTTTTGTGCCGCCCAGACATCGACTGAAAATAGCGATACGACGAATAATGCCGCTATAGCAAGTATATTTGCTGCCATACTTTCAATCGTATTTGACTTCATTTTCTTTGCTCCAATCGACAAAGATGCTTTACATGATCAACAAAAGCCATTACACGCCTAAGCAAGAACAAATTGGCTTTGATTGGCTCATTTTCACGAACCAAGCAAAGCCTACAACAGCATCATTAAGGTTAATCGCGTGGCGGATAGACACCTCGCATCGAGATAAGCCAATTGAGAGGCATAACCGGATTAAGAATACTAATCGGTTTAGACATACCAGTATCTTCAACCACAACCGTGCCTCTCACGACGCCACCCGAAACGGTTAATCCTAAAATTTCCGTCAAACTGGTAGGTTGAAATCCACCGGGCTTGAAATAGCTTGCGCTGCTATTCGCCCCAAGATAGGTCGACGTATCAGGCTCGTTAGCATTCGCTGGATTATTCGCTACTTCCAAAGTAGCACTCACGTCGCCACCACTAGGCACAAAAGTGGCTTCATGCGTATGTGACGGCAATTGGCTTTTCGTCAAGGTGACCTGCTCAAACCCCATTTCAAAACCTTGTTTATAATCCATACCGCCAGGCCTGCTCCCTTGACCAACGGGACTACGCCCACGCATATCAGGCAACCCAAAAACCGTGCGAGCATCGCCGCCATACATGGCGCCCAACAATGAAAACAAAGCTGGATTATCATTAACAGATTCTAATTGACCGAGACACATTGCCCAATTCTCAATGGTGAACGTCCCGCCAAATACCGTCATTGTTCCAAGATAAGGATCAACAGCCATACTATTTCCTTTTCGTTTGTAAAATTACTTAAGTTGTGTGCATACTGGAGTCACCTCCTGCGCACCTGAGGAAGGGTGACTGCAAGATAGAAACCCACATCTTAGACAAATTGATTACTGATTATGATCTTGATTTTTAACGCACCACTTCAACCTGATTGGCTCGACTTCTCGAGCCAATCAACTCGCAGAATAACCACCATTAGGCACGCGGAGGATATGCCCCCGCAGTCGCAATCAACCAGTTAATGGGGAGAACCGGGTTCAGAATTGGAATGGGCACAGAGGATCCTGTTCTATCAACGGTCACTACCCCTCCTCCGCCACCACCAGAAACTGTTAACCCAGAAATTTCAACCAAATTCGGTCCGCCAAAACTAGGCGTGTAAAAGCTATCACTGCTATTGACGCCGAGATAGGTATCAGAGGATGGAACTGCAGTATTGGCAGGATTTGTTGCCACTTCGAGCTTACCACTCACTCCACTGCCACCAACTGGCGTGAAAGTCGCGTTATGCGTGTGAGATGGTAAATGAGCCACATCCAAGGTGATGTGTTCAACCCCCATTTTTAAACCTTGTTGATACTCCATACCACCTGGTAGTATACCGTGACCCACGGGACTGCGCCCGCGCATATCGGGTAAACCATAGGTGGTGCGCGCATCCCCACCATAGAGGGTGCCCAATAGTGAATACAAAGCCGTATTTTCACTGATCGCTTGTATTTGCCCAAGACACATTGCCCAATGTTCAATGGTGAACACCCCGCCAAATACCGTCATTGTGCCAAGAAAAGGTTCAGTAGCCATGCTGTTTCCTTCCGTTTATTAGGTTAACCAAATTGCGTTCATACTGGATACTGCATCAAATGAAAACCAAGCATAAACTCGTGAAGAAATGTCACTGCTGACACGTCAAAACACATTACTTCTGCTGCGAGCCCTCCTCCTGAGTACCTTCGGGAAGAGAACGACAAGAGACCGGTGGAATAAAAAACTCGGGCAATGAAACACGCCGAGCCTCACCCGATAAAACCTTATCCAGACAGACTGTACCGACATCGTTGATGCGCAACTCCATTTCAGCAGCGTCATCAGCAGTAGGAAAGCGCCAATATATCTCGGTGGTTTTATAGCGTAACAACGCCATTTGCTCGTATTGATCGAAATCACTCGGGTTTTCACAGAATCTGTCGTGACAGTTCTCAAGCTTTTGCTTACCTAAAAACTGCACCAGCAAACTCCCCATTCCGGGAATATCCAGGATACTGCACTCACCACTGTCGACCGTGAATGCGCCTTGGCCTTCCAGGCGTGAGATACGCTCACAATGACTGTTGGCATCCGGATACAGACCATCACCGAACGGATAGAAACCCACATCATAAGCATATTGATTACTGATTGTGATCTTGATTTTCATGGCTCTCTCTCTTCTGGGTTGAAATAGCGGTTTTTAAAAAAATTGGGCTTCAAACAGATTGCACCTTCGATTATCCGAACCTCGACTCCTGGCCATTAAGTTCCAGTCCCGGCTCCACACCAAACAACACCGCAAACCGATAACCATCGAATATCCCTTCCGGGGTTGAGATCACATCAAGTCGAATGGCACCATCGAGCGTTTTTACGACAAGCCCAGATTCCAAACTGAGTGACAAAATAGTCCCTGGCCGCAACCCCAAAACAGCATTGTCCACAGCCGTGGCTTGCAACACATTAAAACAGCCTTTCGGTGTTTTAAGCAGCGCGCCGCCCAAATTGGGATTGCCTGCACGAATCAGATCAACCAATTGTTTGCTGCTCTGTTGCTGCCAATGTATCACCACATCTTCTTGCTGAATGGACGGTGCCAAGGCTGGATCAGATTTGATGGACTGTGGTTGCCAGTCCACAGACGATTCATCACGTTTTACACTAAATTCCTGCATCAGTTGCGGTACCGCTCTCGACACCTTTACAGACAAGCTCTGCAGTGTGTCAAAAGGGTGAACGGGCAAGACCAATTGACTGCCAATCGGACCTGCATCGGGCTGATCCGTCACTTGATGCAAGGTTAAACACACTTGCATTTCGCCGTTTCGTAATTGCCAATACAGCGGAAACGGCCCCCGATAATCTGGAAGCGCGGAAGGATGCAGGTTATAGAGACGTTGCTGAAAATAATCAATGACGTCATTGCAGAGAATATGCCGATACAAATAAATAAAGCCAGACGTCGCTTGAAAGCCATCCAAATGGGTCAATAATCGGTGTGGCTCTTGACGTTCATACCGACAGAGGGGTAATTGACGTTGCTGCAAATACCCCACCAGCTGATTCAGATCAGGATTCGGCTCGGCATCGACCAATACCACACAGGCCAATTGATCTGTCTGAGCCAAATACTCGATCGCCGGCAACGCCAAACAACTGCCGGTAAAAAAAGCGTAGCGCTGTTTCATGATGTTTCCTTCCATCGCACAACGTTTCATGACTACACCCGATCAACTTTTACCGGCACAAAACCTGGTAAACCCGTTAATTGATAATAGAAACGAATATAATCCCCACTGTGAACAACAACGTTCTGGGGTAATGGAGATTTGGGCTTAACATCAACATAAAAAGTCATATCCGGTCTGGGATGGGTAATGCCCGAGTCATATTGATCAACGGTCTCGCCCTCAAACACCTCGATATGAGCATAAATGGCAAGAATGCGCGACGCGATGTCAGCAATACCCGTCGGAATTTGTACGGTATTCCCCTCAATCACATGAACACCGTCCGCCAGACGGATCTCCTGCAAGGTGGGCAACGTGGATTGACTAATTTTCAGTAATTCACCCAACTCAACTCGCTGTGATTGAGCACAGGGATCCAGGTATTGGGAGTGAGCGAAGTCAGCCTCTTTCCATTGACGGTTAAATTCGGTTTCACCATCCACCAAAATGCCGCGAACCGAAATACTTTGCGGTAACATCAAGCCCGACTGCGATAAAAATTGGCTCAGATGTTTGCTCATGCTAAACTGGCCTTCCTTGGAAAAACCATGTTGCATGGCCTCAATGATCAGCAGATCGATTTCGCCCGAGGGCCAAAATTGCGTCGCATCCGCTTCCACAACATTTTGAATGAAATCGCCGATACCCAGATCGGCAATCAACTGCCGCAACGACAGAATCGCGCCCGGCTGAATATCAATTAACGTGACCTGTATTTGTTCGCTGGTGTAGCACGCGCGCTGCTTATAATAATTCAAGAGAGGCAGCAACAACGGGGCAAATGGACCACAGGCGGGATACAGTATGTGAACGTTAGACTGCTCTTCCAAAAGATTTCGAATCGCTTTGTCTATCCCACGAGCAAAACCTTTAATACGATAAATATCTTTAATCGTGGTACGACAATTCAGCGGTGACATGATCAACCCAGTACCTGAAATGTACTGCCTGGTCAATAACGCTTGCGATAAGCCCGCTTTGCTCATGCTCAGCACGGCCTGCTCGTACATCTGGGTGAAAAGGTTATCTAAAACCGGGTGGGAAACTTCGCGATCAGTCAGCACGGCTTCCATCGCCTGGGTAAAGCTCTGCTGCAACTTTTGGCACTGCTCTGTCTTGGTCAGCGCTCCTTGAGTTACGGATTGCAGCAGGTTTCGTATCGTATGCTTGAGCAAATCATCGACTATTGACTCAGTAAAAGCGGTATACGACGGAGCCTGAGTGTTATTCCTATTCTCCATTTTAATGCCTTCTATGTCAGGTTCTAGGACAGAACAATTACCATCAACTACCTGATTTCGATGCGCCATGAGACAAACAAACTCCTAGTTTGCTTTTTCACGCACCCTACCTAAGGGAAGACCAAAATCTGTGACAGATCAAACAAATCTACACAAGGAATCACAAATACTTTCATAATACTGGCAAGGTTTTTGATTGCTAGACTGCTCTCTCGGTCGTAATGGCATAATAATGCAGCTGAACTTAAGAGATTCGTATTCCAAACCAAGCGCGACCCCCTGAAAGCCACCAGAAAATCCGTAAAGAGGTATACGAAACAGAGACCGCCGTTTGGTGTCAGATACGTGGCATCTATAAAAGACAAAACGAATAAAAAGCAATAGACGACAAAATACTGACCCATTCCCGAAAACGGAGATAAAGACGAAGAATTAATCAATTGAAAAATCAATCATAGATTTTCAAATAAAAATAGAGAAAAAAACCGCATTGGTTTCCTATTGCAGGCTTTGTTCAAGTTGACGAATTGTTCTGGAGAAAGCCACCAACTATACTGCCGCTGGCTCCCCAGTACCAAAAGCCAAAGACCAAAAACCAAAGACTGAAAGCCAAAGGCCATGACCTAGGAACAACATGATCTAGGAACAACAGCACCATTAAGGAGAATGCATGAATCGTTCACCACGAAATCGTTCAGCCGCGATACGCAGTCGTTTAGCCAGCTCGTTGGATTTACTGCATGCGCTAAAACGCTCACAGGATAGCGCCACAGCAACGGTCGCCAATCGCGCCTACGAAACCGAAAGGACTGACGAAACCTTACCGCCACAATCCCCCCCTTTTCTGGCCGATCTTCCGCCGGTCGGTGCCGAGTATATCCCGCAACAGCATGCAACGAAAACGCTGAAAACCATCATTGACGAAAACTATTACGCGACCAATTTCGAGGAAGCCATCAAGATCGTTAGCGCTCAAAAAATTCCGGAGCTGGATCGCATCAAAACGCTAAACCAATTTTACTACTACGTCGACGCGCTGGTCACCTGGATACCCGAAATACGTGTTTGGAAATGGGATGGTGAAACACTGCACGAACGCACGGTGTACCTACGCATTACGCAATTTTATTACTACTTCAACCAGCCCCAACTGGAAGCCCTGCAAAGCCCCATTGCGCCAATAGAAGAAGACAGGCTATCGCCTCTCTCCAACTGGCTCCGAGCGTTTGCAGTTGAATGGGGCAATTTTTTGGACACCCCAGCTTCAAAGCAATACTTGGAAAGTTTTAAATACGCACCCGAATACGCCTGGCAGGATTACGAAAAAGAGCCTCAGGACTACGAAACCTTCAACGCCTATTTTGCCCGACAGTTCAAAGATATCGATGTGCAACGCCCCGTCGCCAGCGAGAACGATGACCGCGTGGTGGTGTTCCCGGCGGAATCCACGTTTGTGGGCCAATGGCCAGTGAGCACACCCGTTGGCGAACCACTGCCCGCCGCACCGTCTATTGTGGTCAAAAACATCGAATGGTCTATTGCCGAATTATTAAAAGACTCTGAATACGCCGCAGACTTTGAAGGCGGTATTTTTTGTCACAGTTTCCTCAACACCTACGATTACCACCGTCAACACACACCCGTCGCCGGAAAAGTATTGGAGGCTAAATTCATACCGGGTCAAGTTTACCTGCAGGTCGATTTGCAAGAACAAGACGAATCAGATGAAAATGGCAACGTTGCGCGCGCCGTTATTCCGCAACGCTACCTGAACGCTGAAGATCCCACTGGCTATCAATTCGTTCAATGCCGTGGCTTACTGGTCTTGGACTCCGCCATTGGTAAAGTGGCTGTTTTGCCCATGGGGATGGCGCAAGTGTCTTCCGTTGTTTTCGTTACGCCCAAAGATGAAGGCCACAAGCCCATCACACTCAGCCCAGCGGAAACCCGCGAGCTCAGTTATCACGAGCAGGTTGTCCGCGTAAATCAAAAAATTAACCAAGAATTAGTCGGAAAAACACTCAAAAAAGGAGAAATGTTCTCTTACTTTCAATTCGGCGGCTCAGACTGTGTTGTTGTCTTTGAGCGCAAAGCCAACGTGAACGTAAGCGCCCAAGTCAACACCCACTACCCGATCCGTTCTCAATACGCATTTGCGAATGTGAATCAGTAGATTACTATCAATATCGTTATCGATAACAGCGTCGATAAGGCATTCATTACGTTTATTTCACAGGGCTCGTCCGTCGTTTCCACGCGTCGAGCCCTCACGAGTATTGCGTGCCAGGTTAAGCATGTTTTGCAAACAAAATTGAGCTTTACCATTACATTAAAATAGCCGACGCGCGAGACGCGCCGCGTAAGGCAAATAGCAACAAACCGCCACACGCTTCCCTGCTCCTTCCACCACACACCCCTACACGCTGCACCAATTCCCGCCTATACTCACAACAGAGTTTATGCTGTTCCCGCTGTCATTATGGGTCGTTATGAATCGCTCAAATCGCCATGGCAAACCACTCCCCTTACAATACGAGAGTAACGCACTGATGAAAAACGTGTTCTGTGCACTGCTGTTCTTAAGTCTCCCCCTACACACCTTGTTGGCTGACACCATGACGGCCACCCCTAATCTCGCCAACAACCTGGAAACACAAAACCAACAACTCAATGCCTTGAAACATCAAGTGAAGACGAAAGAAGCGGCACTGAAAGACAGTGAAACAACGCTCCAAACCCAAAGCCATACTTTAAATTGCCTCTCGGATTTACTCGCCGCCTACAGTCACTGCAACAAGCAATTCAATCCCGTCGACGCGCAACAACAATTGCAAGGTTGCATGGTCGAAGCACGCAAGCAAAACAGCGCATGCGCCAACGACTTACCCTCTTAGTATTGGCCACTCAAAGCGGCCTCCACACAGACGGACTTCCGTAAGCTTACAGCTGCTGCCCCACCAGCAAACTTTGACGAAAATGGTCAAAGTCGATATTACATTTGGAAAGGTAACCACTCACAGTGATGAGCACGCGCACAACCGCGACAAATGAGCCCGGCATTTCAACCCGCCCATTGCGCAAGGTGGCGAGTAAGGCATCCAGCACCTCACCAAAGTCCGCCGCATTCTCTGTTTTACGGATCACCTGTGACAATTGATTCATAATGTCGCAGGTGATCCCCTTGAACCCCGCCGAAGCCAAGTGCTCGGAAAACGCCGGCGACTGATAACCAAACAGCATGGCCAACAAGGCGTTAAAGGCTTGACGCTGCGCCGTGGGTAACTCACCGATCGCGCCAAAATCCAGCAGTCCCAATCGTCCCTCTGGCATCACCAGCATATTGCCAGGATGCGGATCAGCGTGAAACAAACCATCCATCGCAATGTGTCGTATGTATATCCGCACCATGCGCTCCAGCACCGTACACAACATTTTATCGTCAGGGGTGCAGGCTTTCCGCGACAAAAAATGAGACAATGGTTCGCCCTCAAGCCACGTCATGACCAGTACCCGATCACCGCTCATTTCTGGGTACACGGACGGGATTACCACATCGGACACGACGGTCTTTGCCGCAAAGCGCTGAATGTTTCGACGCTCTGCGGACAAATCAAATTCGTACTGTGTCATTTCAATAAATTGCTCGGTCACCGCCACCCAATCCAAACCACGGGCCAAACGGTTAAACCCTTTCGCCAACAGGCGCAACACGCGCGCGTCGTGATTAAATCCCGTCTGCACGCCTGGCAATAGCACCTTGACCGCCACCCTCTCGCCGCATTGTAAGCGCGCTTTATACACTTGCGCGATCGACGCCGTATGCCGGGGTACGACGTCAAAGCACGCAAACTGGCTCTCCCATCGATTCCCCCACTGCTCGGTTAACACCGGATAAATCTGTTCAAACGGCACCGAACGCACGTTGGTTTGCAAGTGCGACAATTCATGGATAAATTCCGGGGGTAACAAATCCGGGCGGCAACTGAGAAACTGGCCCACTTTAACCCAGGTACCACCGTTCTCCTGCAACAGACTCGTCAAAGATTTGGCCCACTCAGCATAATGCTTCGCCAAATCCTCATGACGCTTTTCAGCATATACCGCCTCGTGTCGCCAGTAATGGCGCACCATTTCTTTTTCAATATCCACCAACCATTTCACCATGCGTCCATAACGGTTCATCGACGCACCCAGCCCCTCCAGCACTACCGCAGGGTTCATGTTTGCTCTCCAACGTGACTCCAGTCAACACGGCGCACGGGTACTCGCATGGTCACCAATTCCTCGGCCAAAGTCGGATGGATACCCACCGTACGGTGTAAATCCGCCAACGTGGCTCCCAGATTAATCGCCACAGCAAAACCTTGCACTATTTCACCCGCGTCCGCCCCCAACACATGCAAACCAAGCACCCGCTGCGTTCGTTCACACACAATCAATTTACACAAACTTTGTTCATCACGACCACTGAGCGTGTTCTTCATGGGGCGGAAACGCGATACGTAAACCGCAATAGGCCCCCGTTCAGCCGCCGCCTGTTCCGTCAATCCGACAGTCCCCAGATTTGGCTGGGAAAATACCGTAGTCGGAATCTGCATGTAATCCACCTCTGGCACGTCCGTCACGCCCTGTTCCCTCGCACCAAAGAGCAACTGCGCCACGTACATCCCTTCCGCCAAAGCAACAGGCGTTAACGCCACTCGGTCGATCACATCACCGATCGCATAAATGTGCGGCACACTCGTCTGATACTGACGATTGACCGGAATCGCACCCTGATCGGTACACAGTACCCCCGCTGCCGACAGATTCAGCCCTGAGGTCAATGGACGCCGCCCCGTCGCGACCAACACCACGTCAGCGGTTTGGCTTGCCATGCCTTCAAAGTCGATGATAAAGCCCGGAGCGACTGCGTGCACGGCTTGAGGATCATGTTTGGGCAATAAGCGTATGCCACGAGCCGCCATCTGTTGCGCCAACAGCTCGCGCACCTCATCATCAAAACCCCGTAAAATGTGTTCACCACGAAAAGCAAGCGATACCTCCACCCCTAAACCCGCCAGGATACCCGCCAGCTCCACACCAATGTACCCCGCTCCCACGACCATACAGCGCTCAGGCAGACGCGGTAAGTCAAAAAAGGCGTTGGACGTTAACACGTGCTCCCGCCCAGGAATATCTGGAACGTGCGGCCAAGATCCACTGGCGATCAACACGTGCTTTGTTTCAAGCACTTGATCGCCGACGCGCACCCGATGCGGTCCTTCAAACACCCCTTTTCCCCAAAAGCGGTCCACCTTATGCCGGTCCAGTAGGTTCTCATAAACGGCGTTTAAGCGTGTAATTTCTCGTGCGCGCTGTGTTTTCAGTGTTTCCCAATCAAAGGTGGGCGGCTGTGGAAACGACCAACCAAAGCCGGTAGCGTCTTCAAAACTATCCCTAAACTGCGCTGCGTACACATAAAGCTTTTTGGGCACACACCCCACATTGACGCATGTACCTCCATAATAGCGCTCTTCCACAATCGCCACGCGCGCACCATACTGCGCGGCCATGCGGGCAAAGCGCACGCCTCCCGATCCAGCTCCAATGACCACAACATCGTATTGCATCACCACCTTCTATACCCCCCCATCACTCCGCTATCCTCTACCACCATTCGTCTCCCCTCCGCCACCATCCATCAATGCATTAGCGCTGTCAAACCAGACTATCTGTTGATTTTACATGTTTTTTTGATCAAAGTGATGCACCAAAAATCGGTCCTTATGCATGCATTTCCCTTTACAGGGCATTACACTCTCTTACTTATTAATAGCTCAGTGAAATTGATTGCTGTGTAAATTTCGAGCATATTGGAGGCATGACATTGATCGCGGCTTCACACCTTACTTAATATGAGCGCCGCGAACACAGAATACAGTGTCAGAAGTTGACGGCATATAAATCGGACGTAAATGTCTATTAGGCGTGTTTTGTTAATGGCATAATTGATAGCAAAACAGCACTATAGGCAAACCAGGAAACGTTCGTTTAGCATCGCTACCAGACGCACGCGCCGACAACATAAAATGGCATCACCATTACCCATCACGGGCTAAAATGGTTAATATTAGAATATTTATTCTTCGGAGTACATGTAGCATGCTGGTTCAGCACGACAACGCAAATACTCAGAACACCAATCGTCATTTAAAACCAATTTGCGGATACCGTCTTAACAAGCGAGTCGGTCATCTCTTTTCGCGCCAATCGCTCATCATCAGTGTTTTCTACGCCTTCTTCACGCTTTTCAGTCATTCTGCTCAGGCGGCTGAAATATACATCTACGAAAATCAGTATGGCGAAAAGCTATTTGCGGATCGCCCCCTGCATAAAACCGGTTATCGACTGGTGCGACGCCAAGGCTCAAACGACGCCAGCACCGGATCCAGCACTCATCAAAGCCGTCATTCACGCTGAATCCGCTTTTGACCCCAACGCCACATCTCGTGTTGGCGCCCAGGGGCTGATGCAGCTCATGCCCGCTACCGCGCGCAGCCACGGCGTCACCAATTCCTATAATCCGGAACAAAATATCATGGGTGGCAGTAAATATTTGCGTTACCTGATGGACAAATACGACGGTAACTTGTCCATGGTGCTTGCGGCTTATAACGCGGGTGAAGGGCGCGTCAGACAATACAACGGCATTCCGCCCTTTAAAGAAACTCAAAATTACGTCAAAAAAGTGATCCGCCTGCACCAAAAATACACCGAAGCGCACGACGCTTAAGCAACCTTCGTCGATTTTTTTAATTATCTTTATTTTCAATATATTATAGATGTCGCCTTGTCACTTTAAACCAACAAATAGGCATTTCGGGAGGTTATTTCATTCACATTCCTAAGCGGCGCACTTTTCAGTGTCCGCTTGAGCTTTTTGTTATTTCTTTTTCTTTGGCCAAATTTTTGCAAGCGTCTTGATTGCTTGTGAACACTAATTTTTTATAAAGAAGCCATTGATAAGACACTTCATCGCATACAACATAACGTTCCTCTTCCAAATATGTGCCGGTCAGATAGTGCAATACGTGGGGCAGTATAAACATTAACGAGACCCCCATTAAAGCACTTCTAGTAATACCCCTTGTTATTTTACTTGTAAGACTTCGCCTTAATACACCTTCGTAAAATATCGCGAAGGTCAATGAAGCCAATCCAATACCGGCTCCAAGCATATATAGTGAACCCTTATCGAAGTACACTGCTAGCGCTTTTGAGGAAATTGAATCTACAATGTCGTATGCACTCCATGCAAACCAAACGAAACAGGCCACCGTCATTAAGAGGAAAAGAAAGAAACCACTGTACCTGGCTAAAGCGGTAGGACTACTTTGCGTACTCATATTAGTAAGCCCTGGGCCTATTTGATAAAAAATCACAAAGTACGATAATAACCGTTCAAGGCCGCCACCCGATACGCTTCCGCCATGGTGGGATAATTAAACGTCGTGTGGGTAAAGTAACGCAGCGAGTTCGCTTCCCCTTTTTGACTCATGATGGCTTGACCAATATGAACAATCTCCGCCGCTTGATAACCGAAACAATGAATACCCAAAATCTCATACGTTTCACGATGAAACAAAATTTTCAGCATCCCCACCGTTTCATTGCTCAATTGAGCGCGCGCTAAGGTTTTAAAATGGGCTTTGCCAATCTCATAGGGAATTTTTTCTCGAGTCAGTTCCTCTTCCGTTCTGCCTAATGAACTGATTTCCGGTAAGGTATAAATGCCAACCGGGACATTCGAGACGTAAAATTTATCCTCTGGGTGAGCAATGGCAGCCCCCACCGAGCGGCCTTGATCATAGGCCGCACTGGCCAAAGCCGGCCACCCCACCACATCACCCGCTGCGTAAATATGCGGCACGTTGGTTTGGTAATCCTGATTAACCTGAAGCTGCCCACGATTATTGGCTTCCAAGCCAGCCAATTCCAAACTTAAAGTATCGGTGTTGCCCACTCGACCATTGCACCACAACATCGCGTCGGCTTTAATGCGTTTGCCCGACTTCAGGTACAGCGTTATCTTGTTGTCATCGCCCTCGACCTGCTCGTACACTTCACCGTGTCGAATCACAACGCCCACTTCCCGCAGGTGATAACTCAGCGCTTCAGAAATTTCTTGATCCAAAAAATCCATCAGGTGTGCGCGCGTATCAATCAGCTCAACCCGCATGCCCAAACCACAAAATATGCACGCGTACTCACAGCCAATCACACCCGCACCATAAATAATAATTTTTTTAGGATCGAAATCCAGCGACAAAATGGAATCACTGTCAAACAAACGTGGCAAATTAAAATCAACATTGGGGGGGTGATAAGGTCGCGATCCCGTACAAATCACGATGTTATTGGCTTTAAGCGTTTCCGTGACACCTTCACCTTGACACACTTCAAGGGTGTGCGGGTCCACAAAGCGCGCCTGGCCAAAATAGAGTTTTACCCGATTTTTCGCATAAAAAGACGTGCGCAAATCAACTTGCTTCTGAATCACAGCCTCAGCACGCTTCAGAACGCGCGCAAAAGAAAAGTTACGCGGTTCGCCGATGTCTCGGAACATGTTGTCCGTATTAAAACGGATAATTTGCTGTACAGCATGACGCAGGGCCTTAGAAGGAATCGTCCCCCAGTGCGTACAGTTCCCCCCTACCGAACCCTGATCATCGACAACCGCTACCCGCAAGCCCTGTTTTGACGCTCGCATGGCGCACCCTTCACCAGAGGGGCCAGCACCGATAATCACTACATCGTACTGCGTGGGCATAATTCACGTCCTTCACTCACTCATTTTCTCACCCAAGCACCAGCGACCTCACCATACCGGTCTCGCACCGCTGCTCACATTAGCTCCAACAATTCGCCCGCCACCTAGAGCGGATGGGCTAATTGACTGGCACGCGCCCGTTTCGCTTTTGCGTCATCGTTATCATCATCGCCATCGCAAGACCCCGTCGTCCGGCCACAGATTTTACACTCGCCGTTCAAGCCAATCGCATTTAAACCGCCACAAGAACCTTTTAACGGTTTCCGACCACACAGAACACCAACCGCCATGGCCGCAATCACAAACAACATCACAAACAGTGTAATACCAAAGATCACCATCATCGTCGTCACACCTCTTCGTCTTAACACTTATTGGAAGTTGAATCGGACTTACACTTAGTGATGCTGAATATAGTCGCGTGCCTGTGGTGTTATCGTTTCAGTATACGCACCATCGTCATCACGAGCGATAAAGATAACCGGCAGGCCATACCGTTCCGCCAACTTAGGTCCTTCAATTGGACCCGCCACAAGCAATGCCGTCGCCCACGCATCGGCCCACGCGGTGTGAAATGACCACTCGGATTCCAGTAATTTTAACGTTTGCTGGTTCAACCCTGGCTGGTTCAACCCTGGCTGTTTTAACCCTGGCCATTCTAACTCTGACAACTTCAACTTGGCCGGTGCCATGACCGTCGTGGATACCAAGTGATGCGTGACCGGTCGCCCTGTGCTCGGGTCAATCGTATGGGAATAGCGTTTGCCGTTGTATTCGAAAAAATTTCGATAATCGCCGCTGGTGGCAACCGCCGTATCTTGCAAGGCTACAATACGCTGCACACGCCTCACACCCGCTGTTGGCGACTCCACCGCAATGCGCCATGGCTCGCCATTCGGCTTCACCCCACTCGCAAACACTTCTCCTCCCACTTCCACCATAAAGCGGGTAAACCCCAAGTGGCGCAGTAAACCAACCACCTGATCCACACCAAATCCTTTCGCGATTGCCGACAAATCGACTGAAACCGGTTTCGATTTGCTCAATTGATACTGCACATGCGCTGAATCGATGGTCACACTTTGTAGTGTCAAAGACGTAAATCCAATACCTTGGCGTCGTGCTTCAATCTCACTATCGCTCGGCAGCGTCTCGCGTCGCCCTTGATTTCCAAACCCCCACAATTCAACCAAAGGCCCAACGGTGACATCAAAGCGCCCACCTGACATAACGCTCACTAGCTTGGACACGGTCAGCACCGCATAGGTTTCTCGTGACAGGTTGATCGGCTGATCCACACCCATTCGGTTGAATTGCGAAATTTCGGAGTCAGGCTGATACGTTGACATCAACGCATTCACCCGCTCCAATCGATCGGTAATGCGCTGCGCCAACTCGTTTTTCGACACGGAAGATTCGTTTTTCGACACGGAAGATGGCGCAGAAGGAAATACTTTCACCGTGTAGCTGGTTCCCATTGTACTACCCGTGAACCGCCATCCTTCTGAATCGATGCGTGCCGTATCGTGCTCTGGAGACAGATCCGCAACGGAGACCAGAGCTTCCGTCGCGGTTGAATCCATCGCTGAATCCATTACCGCGTGTCCATCACAACTGGTCAATATCAAATAGATCAACACGTAGCCAGCACGTCGAAACACAGAACGCATCACACCCTCTTACTTACATTACAAACACGATCACAAACAGCAGGGCTTCTAAAAAATGGAAGGGCCTTACGAGATTTATCCCGTAAGGCCCTGAGACCCGAAAAGCCCTGAGAATTAGCTGCTAACACCTCACACAAATCACTGCTCAACCACCGAAGTCATCCAACATAATGTTTTCACGCTCAACCCCCAAATCCTCAAGCATCTTAATGACCGCTGAGTTCATCATGGGTGGGCCACACATGTAAAACTCACAATCTTCAGGTGCGGGGTGATCTTTCAAATAATTTTCATACAACACTTGGTGAATGAAACCGGTGTAGCCCGTCCAATTGTCTTCTTCTTGCGGATCGGACAAGGCCACATACCATTTAAAGTTCTCATTTTCAGCTTGTAACTCATCAAAATCCTGTACGTAGAACATCTCGCGCAAACTACGCGCCCCATACCAGAAAGAGACTTTACGCGTGGTACTCAAGCGTCGAAGCTGATCGAAGATGTGAGAACGCATAGGCGCCATACCCGCACCACCACCAATAAACACCATTTCAGCATCAGTATCTTTCGCAAAAAACTCCCCGAAAGGACCATACACGGTCAACTTATCGCCGGGTTTCAAACTAAATACGTAAGACGACATCTGCCCCGGTGGCAAACCTTCTGTGCGCGGCGGTGGCGTGGCGATTCGAATATTAAACTTCAACACCCCTTTCTCTTCGGGGTAGTTCGCCATGGAATAAGCCCGAATCACCGGCTTCGTTACCTTACTTTTCAGATCAAAGAACTTAAACCGATCCCAGTCGCCTCGGTATTCTTCTCCAATGTCGAAGTCTTTAAAATTCACCGTATGAGGCGGTGCTTCCAATTGTACGTATCCACCGGCCCGAAAATTCACGTTTTCGCCTTCCGGAAGCTTCAACACCAGCTCTTTGATAAACGTGGCCACGTTGTCGTTCGAGAGCACTTCGCATTCCCATTTTTTAACACCAAAGAAGGCTTCATCAATTTCAACTTCCATATCTTGCTTCACGGCCACTTGACACGACAAGCGCCAACCGTCTTTGATCTCGCCACGGGTAAAATGCCCTTCTTCCGTCGGTAGGATTTCCCCTCCCCCCTTGAGAACGCGCACCTTACATTGCGCACAGGTCCCTCCGCCGCCGCAGGCAGAGGATACGAAAATCTTCTTATCTGCCAAAGTGCCTAATAATTTCCCACCCACCGGTACATCGATGCCTTTCTCCGGGTCCCCATTAATGTCCAGATGGATATTACCCACGCTGACCAAACGAGAACGGGCAACAAGAATAATCGCGACGAGACCCAATACCATTACGGTAAACATGGCCACACCCATCAAAATGGTTACATCCATAACGCTTTCCCACACCCAATACGATACAACCCATCAAGACACGATGAAACGCGACCAGCCGCCTACGCATCATACGCACCCGTTTTTCACTGCTTCACTTCACATTTTTTTCTGTCCCAACTGCGGATCGGCGAGCTACAGAGACACACCTGAAAAAGACATGAAACCCAACGACATCAGTCCCACCGTGATAAACGTAATGCCCAATCCACGCAGTCCTTCTGGCACATCGCTGTATTTCAGTTTTTCCCGAACACCCGCCAACACCACGATCGCCAAGGCCCAACCGGCTCCAGATCCGAAACCAAAGACCACACTTTCTGGAAAATTGTAATCCCGTTCAACCATAAACAGTGAACCACCCAGTATGGCGCAGTTCACTGTGATTAACGGTAAGAAGACACCCAAAGCGTTGTACAAGGACGGCACATACTTATCCAAAGCCATTTCCAGAATTTGCACCATGGCAGCAATAACGCCGATGTAACTCAATAAGCCCAAAAAGCTCAAATCTACGCCCGATACCCCTAACCAAGACAAGGCATCTTCTCGCAGCAAATAATTGTAAATAACATTATTAACCGGCACCGTAATGGTTTGCACCACCATTACCGCAATACCCAAACCCATTGCCGTCTTGATTTTTTTCGACACAGCAATGAAGGTACACATTCCCAAGAAAAAAGACAGGGCCATGTTTTCGATAAAAACGGACCGAACCAACAAACTCAAATAATGTTCAACCATTGTTATTCTCCAGCACTGTTATAAACGGCTTAATGCGCCGTGTTCACCGGATGATGCGGCGGCGTGGCAATTTTAAATTCAGCGGGCTCCACTTGGGATTTCTTCCAGCTACGAAGTCCCCAAATAAAAAGTCCAATCAGAAAAAACGCACTGGGAGGTAACAGAAGAAGACCGTTTGGCACATACCAGCCGCCATCTTTAGCCAAATGCAAGAAAGGCATCGCTACGCCAAACAACTTACCCGAACCAAACAATTCGCGCACGACGCCTAAGGCCAACAACATGGCGCTGTATCCCAGTCCGTTGCCGATCCCATCCAAAAAGCTCATGACCGGTCCATTTTTCATGGCGTAGGCTTCGGCACGCCCCATGACAATGCAATTCGTAATAATAAGACCAACGAACACCGACATCTGCTTACTGATTTGATACGCGTACGCTTTCAAAAACTGATCCACCACAATCACCAGCGACGCAATAATTGTCATTTGCGCGATAATTCGAATACTACTGGGAATGCTATTACGCACCAAACTGATGGAAAAATTTGAAAACGCCACCACTAACGTTAACGCAATACACATGGCGACCGTGGTTTTTAGATTACTGGTTACCGCCAAGGCCGAGCAAATACCCAGTATTTGCAACGCGATGGGGTTGTTGTCAAAAATGGGTCCTAATAAAATTTCTTTCTTTTCCGACACGATCAAACCCCCTTCTCTTGAACACGCTTCAAATACGGCCCATAACCCAAATCACCGGCCCAAAAGCGCATAAGATTTTCCACGCCTCGGCTGGTCAAGGTCGCACCTGACAAAGCGTCAAACTTGTACTCACCCTCCGGTGTGCTCGCCGTGACAGAGCCCTTGTACATCCGGATGGCGGGATCACCTTGATCCGTCAAAAACTTTTTCCCTCGCCACTGCGCTTTCCAATTGGGATTATCCACTTCACCACCCAAACCAGGGGTTTCAGCGTGCTCATAGAAACCCAAGCCCGCAACGGTAACCGCGTCCGACTCCAAGGCCAGAAAGCCATACAAGGTTGACCAAAGACCATAACCCTTCACGGGTAAGATAATCCGAGTGACTTCGCCTGAATCGTTTTTCGCCAAATACACCACGCCCTGATTCGCGCGACGCTTAATGCTCGCCACATCTTGAGCGCTCGTAAGCCGTATGCTTTGATCCGGATCTGCAGCGGCGCGACGTTGATCGTACGTCGCCGGATCACGATCTTCCACGTACTCGCCCGTATCAAAATCCACCAAACGGATATCGATCTTTTTAAACGCATCCGCCACCGGCACGCCGGGCTTCAACAAGCCCGCCGCCGCCAAGATGTTCTTTTTGCGATCGAGTTCTTTGTTCTCCAACTGCTTGGGCTTAAGCAAAACCACGCTCAAAGACACCATAACCGAACACACCACACACAGTAAGAAAGTGACCGTTAGCGTCTTGCCAACCGTATCATTAGACATGACGTAAGCTCCTTCGTTTGATATTGGCCTGCACCACAAAATGATCAAAAATAGGGGCAAAAAGGTTACCAAACAAGATTGCCAACATCATCCCTTCTGAAAAAGCCGGGTTCGCAACGCGGATCACCACGCACATAAAGCCAATCAATAAGCCGTAAACCCAACGCCCTGTGTGTGTCATTGCCGCTGACACCGGATCCGTCGCCATAAAGATCATGCCAAACGCAAAACCGCCTGTGACCAAATGCCAATACCACGGCACCTGAAAAAAGGGATTCGTATCGCTGCCAATCCAATTAAACAGCGAGGAAGTCGCCACCATACCAAAGAAGACACCCAACACAACACGCCACGAAGCGAGCTGCGCGCCAACAATCAACACCCCACCCACTAAAATCATGGCGGTGGAGGTTTCGCCCATAGAACCGGGCAAATGGCCCATAAACGCCTGCCACCAGGTTAAACCCGTTTGTGCCACAGCGTCTAAGCCGCCAGCGGCCATCACAGCCAATGGCGTGGCACCCGTGTAACCATCTACTGCCACCCAAACGGCATCACCACTCATACTGGCTGGATAAGCAAAATACAAAAAAGCACGCCCGGTGAGTGCGGGATTCAAAAAGTTTTTACCCGTGCCACCAAACACTTCCTTTCCGATGACCACACCGAAAGTAATCCCCAAAGCCACTTGCCACAGCGGTACAGTTGGCGGCAAGATCAGCGCAAAGAGTACAGAGGTCACAAAAAAACCTTCGTTAACCTCATGCTTTCGGCGAACCGCGAAAACAACTTCCCAAAAACCACCGACCACAAAGGTAACAAAGTAAACCGGGAGGAAAAAAGTCGCGCCGTAGATAACGTTATGCCACCACACACTGGGATCATGGCCCGCCAAGAACGAGATGATGATTTCCCGCCACCCGGTAATGCTGCTTTGTCCCAGCTCAGCAAGTACAGTATTGCCGTGCCAACCCACGTTGTACATCCCGTAAAACATCACGGGAAACGTCGACAACCACACCATAACCATAATGCGCTTGAGGTCAATCCCATCGCGCACGTGAGCGGCAGTACGCGTCACCTTACCTGGACTGTAAAAGAAAGTATCGATTGCTTCGTAAAGCGGATAAAACTTCGCGTACGGCCCGCCGTGCTGAAACTTGGGTTCAAGCTTGGTGAGCGTTGATCTCAATCCCATAGCTACCTCTGTAAAACCAGTAAAAAATAATTAAAGCTAAATCACACCGTCTGTGCGGCCTTTATCTCTGTTAGCCTTCCAGTTCAATCTGCGTCAAATTTTCACGCAGAAGCGGACCGTATTCATACTTTCCCGGACACACATACGTACACAGCCCCAGATCCTCTTCATCCAATTCTAAACAACCCAGCGCTTGCGCCATTTCCGTATCCGTCACAATCAAAGCGCGTAACAATTGAGTTGGCAGCAAATCCAAAGGCATAACCCGCTCGTAAGCGCCCACGGGCACCATCCCTCGCTCACTGCCGTTCGTATTCGTCGTAAACGGCAACAATTTTTTGGGCAAAAATCGAGAGAGAAACACACCCGTGGCCGAATGCTTCTTCGCACCGGGCCACAAATATTCCAACAAATGCCGATCTCGCCCTTCTCTGAGCACGCTCACCTGTAAGTGATAACGGCCCACGTACGAAAAGGGAGCGCGTGCATGGCGTCCGGAAAGAACGGATCCCGAAATACGACGAACCTCGCCCCCGCTGCTTCCAGTGCTTTTTAATTGGCCCGCCGTTATTTCATCGATGCTCGCCCCCAATGGAACGCGGAGCAAACGCGGCTGCTCGACTTCAGGACCCGCCAGAGCAATCACGCGATCCGTCCATAGAGTGCCCGTCCGCAACAGATGACCAATGGCAATGACATCTTGGTAATTCAAATGCCACACCACATGCTGCTGATCAGCGGGATATAAAAAGTGAATGTGCGTCCCAATCAGACCAGACGGATGAGGCCCATCAAATTCATGGGTTTCAAACTCCGGAGCAGTGGGTATATCGCTGTTCGAACGACGGGTCAAGAACAGCTTTGGCGATGCCAAGCCACTGGCTAAGCGCGCCAAACCGGCCAAGCCCGCTTCAAACCAGTCTCGATAAAAATGAGGATTTTGATTGCAACGCAACACTTGGGCCGGATCTGGCGCCAATGGATTTGAATCCATAGCGTTCACAAAGATTGCTTTCGGTTGGCTGTCGATCGCCGGCACTTTGCTGAATGGTCGCGTACGCAACGCTGTCCACAAGCCCGATTCAAGCAACAAATCTTTAATCGACGACGCCGTGGGGGTCTGCTGATCCCACACCCCGGCGTAATGCTCAAAAGCCTGATGTTGACATTCACTCGTCTTTTCGATCACAACCGATTGCAATACTCGGCGAACACCACGGTGAATATCCACTACGCGTCCACTCGCCGGCGCGGTATACACCACGCCGGGTGAGCGTTTGTCTTGGAAAAGGGGCTGCCCCACCTTCACGTCATCCCCAGCATTGACCAACATCGTTGGCTTCATGCCATGGAAATCCGCCCCAATGCAGGCAACCGTCCTAACCGACAGCGCATCGTAAATCACTTGTTCCGGCTCACCCGAAATGGGCAAGGTCAACCCCCGCTTCAATACTGTCTTATTCGCCATGGTATCCACTTCGTCTTTTTGCACATCCGGCACATCAGAATCTTCAGCAACACAAACGTCTATCCAAACGTCTGAATACGCTTTGGTTTGAATACAACGCTTAGGCATGCCGAAGCTGTGCATCACTCTTGGGAAATTGTGCGTATCTTCTATGTGTATCTTCTATGTGTATCTGCTGTAGGAAGGAAGTTGAGTGCCTCAACTCAAGGCCGCTGTGATTATTATACGACGACAGCCCTATTCGCTCCTTAACTCCCTCTAAAGCCTACAAATGCTGGAACGGCTACTGCCCCGTAACGACTGCTGGAACTACTTTTGTTACAAATCAAGGAAACGGTAAAAATTCGGCGGAGCTAGCCAAGGCCGATTATTATAATGAAGGCTGAGAAGCTTTACCACTCTGTATTTTGCAAGCGAAGTATTTTCTAGTTATAACTTTATGCTCGCATTATAATTGGTTTATATATTAACCATCTTGTTCTCTCCTGTTCATATCTCATACCCGCGCGCTGATTCCACGCACCGCACACCCAGCACGGCACATAATCGCCCGGAAATACTCATAACGTTCCGTTTTAATGCTTTCTTGATTTCTGCTTAAAATTAATGTATTTATAAAGCATTATCCAGGATGGGTTAGCGTCGAACACACCCGAAAGCCTCGCGATGGGAAACCACGCCACAAGCCTGCACAGCGAGCGAATGAAAACCAGAGACAAAATACTGCAGACCGCATTGGAGCTGTTCAACCAGGAAGGCGAAGCATCGGTCACCACACTCGATATCGCGCAAACCTTAAATATCAGCCCTGGAAATTTGTATTACCACTTTCGCGGTAAAGAAGATATTCTGTCGTGCGTATTTGATCAACTCTACCTGGCGTTGATACCACGCTTAGAAGAACTGGAAATCAGTCTAGCTGGACTTGAAAATCAGCCTATTGTACTGGAAGCACTCTTTGATACGCTGTGGGATTTCCGCTTCGCATTTCTAGACACCTACCGCCTGGCCACGCACTATCCCCGACTGAAACGTCGCTTACAAAATCTGCTTGCTCGACAACAATTAGCGTTTTCCCGATGGGTGGAACAACTGGAAAATGTGGGCTTACTGCGTCCAACTTCAATCGAAAATCGCGAACTACTGATTGAATGCCTGACCCATCAATCCGTCAGCTGGATTGGACTCTCTCAATTATTACGCCTCAAAGAAAGCCCCGCTTCCACGCGACGCCGCGCTGTCGCCCACGTCATGTCACTGATCACTCAACATTTCCCGTACAACGAGCTGTCCAACGACCCTCCGCCCAACGAAAAGCACTTGAGTCACACCCAGCCACTCAAAACAGCCCCAACAGAATAAAAGTTCGAAGAGATAAAAGTTCGGAGAGCTCAAACGAGCCAGAACACCCAAACGAAAAGAAGCCCGGCGTTCCCATTCAAAAAAGCCCAATCAAAAAAACTCAATCAAAAAAGCCCAAACTAAAAAGAGCCCGACCGAAAGGAGGTGTCGGGCTATCAGAACTGGGTACAGTGTGTGAGACGCACCCAGAAAGATGGCCAGGCAGACCAGCGCTGTTTCTGTGGCTATGGTCGCCCGGGTTATGTGTTGCCCAGCTTATGTCATCCGCGATGACCTATTTTTGGATGACTTCGCGCTGCTCGATTTATCACCACTGGACCGTTTAGCGCCTGATTTTGTTTTTGGTGGGGATGCCGTACTGCTAGATGGTTCCTTCGTCTCAGCACACACGGTCTCAGTACACATGCCATCGGCTTGAACGGACGATGACTCAGGCAACACAGCAGCCCGCTCCGCTTTAAGCGCCATTACTTCATGCTCTAAGCGCGTTAATTGATCAATTAAACGATCCATATCTTTTTTACTTGGAATATTCAAACGCGCTAAGGCAAACGACACCCGCTCATCGAAAACCTTTTCAATGCGATCAATCGAAGTGCTTGCTTTATCTTTGACTTCCTCGACTTTACCCCTAACCTCGTTGACTTTATCTCGGTAAAAGGACCGTTGTCGATCAACCAGATGGCGCGTTCTCTCTTCCAAACGTTCGCCATCCTTTACTAAGGTATCAAACCACTTGGTGCCTTCATTTTCGACTTTCGTGTATGCGCCCAGACCCGCTAACCAAATCTGCTCCGCCACGTCTTTTATTTTTCCACTAAAATCCGCAAATTGATCACTGTCTCCACCGTATACTGGATCGTGGTGCTCCGATTTGGCGCACTCATCATGCCCATCCACATCAAAACGGCGCTCGACGCCGACACCATTACTCGGCGTACTCGCTTGTTCTTTTTCACCGCTCATCTTTCCCGCCCTTATTCGGTGGCCACTTTCATCAGTGGCCACCATACCACAGAGAATTAGACTATCCACTCTAACGTGACCACCAGGAACGCGACCACCCGGCGACTCAGGAACACGACGATTTGAGACAACGATTGAAGCGACGATTAAGACGACGATTAAGACAAGGAAGGCAGAAAGTGCAAGGCCAAAGAGTTAATGCAATAACGCAGACCCGTCGGTTGTGGACCATCATCAAAGCGATGACCCAAATGCGCATCACAACACGCACACAACACTTCGGCACGCTCCATACCATGACTCAAATCCTTCCGGACCAACACCGCGTCTTGCGCCACCGGTGACCAAAAACTGGGCCAACCCGAGCGCGAATCGTACTTGGCACTGGAAACAAACAGTGGTGCAGCGCACGCCGCGCACACATATTGGCCTTCTGCTTTGTGATCACAATATTCCCCTGAAAATGGGTGTTCAGTCTTCCCTTCTCGGCAAATACGAAACACCGCATCAGGCAACACAGCCCGCCATTGTTCATCGGTTTTTTCCACACGCTTACCCATAGCGACCTACCTCCTCCCTTATTTGCACCCTATTTGCACCCTTTCCACGCTGTGCGCACATTCGTTTCACATCAAAGCCGAATAATATCACTGTTTCAACGACCTCTTTTTCACTACACTTTACGGCATACTCGTCGCTTCACGGTCAACTGTTCACGATCGCCGTTTCACAGTAGTACCACGATGGGCAAGTACCACGATGGGTAGTACCACGATGGTTTCATGGCGTTTCCGAACTGAACTGCCGTAACCAGACCACCTGACTCACCCGGCATCAAACACGCAAGGGGTTCTCCAACATGCCACGTTCATCCGTTGAAAATCGCTTCACCAAATCCCACAAACTCGACTCGGTCTGTTACGACATCCGCGGCAACGTGTTCAACACAGCCCGCCGTATGGAAGAAGAAGGTCACCGCATACTCAAACTGAACATCGGTAACCCCGCGCCATTTGGCTTTGACGCACCGCAAGAAATTCTGGAAGACGTCATTCACAATTTACCTCGCTCCACCGGTTACTGCGACTCCAAAGGCCTCTTTTCAGCGCGCAAAGCGGTCATGCAATACTACCAGCAAAAAAACGTTAAAGACGTCAGCGTACAAGACATCTATTTGGGCAATGGGGTCTCGGAGTTGATTGTGCTTGCCCTACAAGCCCTGCTCGATATCGGTGACGAGGTGCTGATCCCCTCCCCCGACTATCCACTCTGGACCGCCTCTACCGCACTGGCCAGCGGACGCCCCGTACACTATCAATGCGATGAATCCGCCGATTGGCATCCCGACATTGAGGACATCAAACGTAAAATCACGTCCAACACGCGAGCCATCGTCATCATTAACCCGAACAACCCCACCGGCGCTTTGTACAGCGATGAATGCTTGCTCGCCATATTGGAAATCGCACGCACCCATAATTTGTTGGTATTCGCCGATGAGATCTACGACAAAATTCTTTACGATGGCCATACCCACACGGCTGTCGCCGCTCTCGCCGAAGATCTGACCGTCGTCAGCTTTAATGGTTTATCGAAAGCGTACCGCTGCGCCGGTTTCCGTTCCGGTTGGCTGCTGATTTCAGGCAACAAGCACCAAGCACGCGGCTTTATTGAGGGTCTGGATACCCTCAGCTCCATGCGCTTGTGCGCCAATGTGCCATCACAACATGCCATTCAAACCTCGCTGGGTGGATACCAAAGCATTAATGACCTGGTGTTACCCACAGGCCGATTATGCCAACAACGTAACGCTGCTTATGAGGCCCTGATGGCCATTCCCGGCATTTCGTGCGTCAAGCCCAAGGCTGCCATGTACCTCTTTCCCAAAAGATTTTGGTGGTGCACGGCTCTGGCTTTAACGTCCCAACACAAGATCATTTTCGCGTCGTGTTTTTGCCGAATGAACTCACTCTCCGCGACGCGATTGGACGCATCGGACGCTATCTGGAAACCATCAAACGTTAACGAAAGCGTTAAAGTTAAAGATAGAGTTGAAGTTGGAGTTGGAGTTGGAGTTAAAATTGAAGTTAAGAGGACCGTGCTCGAATGCTCGATGACTTGCACATTACCGATTTTTGTAAAGACGTAGCCCGTTTGTTGTTGTTGCTGCATCAACAATTTCCTCGTCTTGTGGAAATTTACGTGTGTGACGTCATCGGCCACGAAGAGCCGGATGAATACGGCCTGTACTCCACGCGCCATGAATCGTGCCTATCGACCTTATTGTGGTTAAAAGCCGAAGGCTGGTTGCGATTCGGCAACGTGGTTCGGCGTGAAGCCGTTGACCAATGCGTACTGACACAGAAAGCATTTCAACATTTACACCACACGCTACCGGATGCCTTGGCGGAACTGGTTCTGTGTTCCACTTCCGACATGGAACAACAGCACAGCGCCGCCATTCGTCTCATTCATGGCCTGCATCATGCCCATACCGAGCAACGCTCCGAATTGTTGGAAAGCATCGTGATGCATCTACTGGCCCATGACGCAAACAGCGATGGCCAAACATGAGACACACCGCTCAGCGCTTCACGCTATTAATTGATTTGGTGGATTGCTGCATCACCCAGAACTATTGGGATCAGATTTTAGTGTATTTCTGGACGCAATCGATCTTTGACTATGTCAGCGCCCGCTGGTCTTTATACGACATACAGCATGCCTTATCCGAGATCGCACACGCCTTAGGTTTTGAATCCGACATCGATCGCGCGGGTTATTGTGAACACATCACACGTTGTATACAAAACGACCTATGGCCCAAGGGGCTGGATCATTTACTCTCCTCTTTGACGCTCGTTGGCATCGAATCGGGGTATTTAAGCCCCCAAACCCATTCAGATACCGTCACCAGCTTCAAACGATGGCGAGAAAAAGGCTGGAAAGTCATCGTTGTCCACGAATTAAGCGTCTCCACACAGCATCAACTGCTGGAAAAAGCCCAGTCCCCACGCATGCTGAATACCCTGTCAGGGTGTATTTCACTGTGCGCGGACCCAGACAGCAACTTGCACAAAGACCTGCTTTTACAGCACAACTTGACATGGCAACATAGAAAAACACCCCGCACGGCTTACGCCATCATCTCTTCACGCCAGCACCTGCTCAACTGGGGCAAGCAGAACGGTTACCACCCCTTACGTCTCAACCGACGCCTAAACCCCGAATCCCCCACAGACGCCATTCCACACATCATTGATTTAAACTTTGCGGATTTGCTGCTGAGCGTTTCCTAATCACCACAGTAAATCCATAAATCCAATGTCATATTTCAGCAACAAACCGATGCTAGATTGCCCTCCATAATAAAAACACGGAGGAACGAAACGCGATGCCGCCTTATTCAAATCCATCTCAAAGAGCTCCTAAAAAATCTTCAGCTCCAGTTAAGCGAAGATCTCCTAAGAAGCACACCCGGAGAACTACGCAAGATACAAATACAATGCGCTTCCCACGCAATGATCCTGCTTTTTTGGAAGAAATCAAATCACTCATTTGCAATAAAAGCAACGATGTTGAACAGGAATCCCCAACAGGAGGACCACACAAACTCAAACCGCTCAAGTCCAAGAGACGCCTCCCCCTCGCCATTTTAGCCATTTTAGCCACCCTGTGCGCTCATCAAAAAATAGAAAAGATGAATAAGAAGCACAATGATGCCATAAACGAAGACAGAAAGCTGGATTTTGTGAACCGATTTGACGCTTTGTGCAAAGCAAAATCAAAAGAAGTGGCCTTATCAGCCAGAACGCAAAGCGTCATGTCTGCTTTCTTTCTCGTCGCTGGCGCGGGTGTCACCGCCGCCTTGACCATTGGTAGCTTCGGTATCGCCGCCCCCATCGCGCCACTCATGGGCATCGGCATTTCTTTAGGTGGCATCGTACTCACGAACTACCTGGTCGAACGAGTCTTTCCCAAACAAACTGCAAAAGAGCAAGGCAAGGAAAACGGATACAAAGAGATTGAACTCCATGCGAGAAAGATCGCCAATAAGATATTGGAGCGGCTGCCCATTCAAGAAAACGAGGACATGGAAAATAAAGAGAAAAAGGAAGCCAAGAAGGCACACGAGCAACTGAACGGCGTGCTCAGTTACTGCCACAAGCCCGATAAGAATAAGAATGATTACACGAAATTGTCCGAAATACTCTCCCTGGACGACAACCCAAACCTCGATAAAACAGTGATCAAAAGAAAAATTAATGAACTCATCGAAATCAGAAAAAACTGGCAGAAAAAATTAAAACAAAACGAATCTCAATATGAGCAGGCCTTCGAACCTCAAAAGCAAGCCATTGACGAAACCGTACAAACGTTTGGCAAAGTGTTCTGGTGCGCATGGCTCATCGACAAGAAATACGATCCCGGTTATCAGAAAGATCGCGGACTCCCACTGGGTGAGAAAATCAAAGACGAACTGGAGCACTACAAGCTGTTAGACGGCATTGGCAGCAACATTTTTTTCAGACCGGAATATACCACAGCCCAACTCCTCCGATACGCATTCGCCAAACGAGACAAAAACGGAAAAAAACACATAAAACTCAACAAATCTCAAGAAAAGAAAAAGGCCGAAGTAAAGAAAAATCAAGAACAGCTGTATAAAAAGGCCGAGAATTTCTTAATAGACACAGCCCCAGACCCCCTAAAAATACGCCTCTATAAATACCGGGAACAAAAACGCCAGAATGAGCCGACCGAAGACGACTTACTCAATCTGGCCATCGAATTCGCCTTCCCAAGCATGAGAAACACACCATCAACCAGAGCGAGCACACAATAACAATGAGAACAAGCCCATTCCATCGATCATTCTTCCGGCAAGGACTGCAGCAGCGCATCGTACGCGGAAATATACGCATCCACCGAAACGGGGCTTGGGTGGGGAATTGGGGGGGCTTTCAGTGATTTATTGTGATCCACCGCTTGCGCCCATTTATCGTCCGTCAGTGACATTAATCCGATCGTTCCAGCCAGTCCAAAAGCCAGCATCACGCCAATAACAAACGTATGCCGCAAACTGGAGGCAAAACTGAGATGGAAGCCAAGCGTTAAACCAAAAATTAAGACAAACAGCACAAAATCAATCACCACCGCCAACCCTTCCAGGTTGGTCATAAACATCACATAATCATAGACACCCCAAAACAGAAGGCTCGCCGTAGCACCCACGCACGCAAAAACCACGTGCGCCATAAACAAAGGTTGCCCCCTCAATAGGCGCCCAATAAACGCCCAAACTGCCGCCCATACCACAACCATTCCTGGTATAAAAATGGATTGTAGTGCGTCATCATGCCACGTGAACGTTTCGTAAGTGGTCAAACTCTGATCCATCAAAGCCACGGCAAACAAAACCAATATGGCGCATAGGGCAGCCCAAGTACGAATACCATGCCGCATGAACCAATGATTCAGCACAAATGAATCCGCTTCGCGCACAGGGTGCATCGGGCTATAAACCGTCAATGTCGTTCGACCCACTGTAAACCGATCGCCCGATCGAAGCCAACAGGAAAAACCATCCAACACACTGCCATTAATCAGAACGGGATTCGTCTGATCCAGCACCTGTAAGTGACAGAGCGCCCCCTCCGGCACGGAGGCTTCAACAGTCGGCGGACACAAGCGGACTTGCTCCGCATCCACAAAACGATCCGGAATAATATAATCGCAATGAAAACCACGCCCCAATAACATACCCCGGTTCGCGTCCTCGCCCCAAATAATTGGATAAGAAAAACGCCCCCGCTGCACAATTATTTTTCCCATCGCACTTGCTCCAAGAAACGACGATGCAAGGCTTGCATTTGGTCACGACCAATCCCCGCAACACTGACGCTCATCCGGGTTGAAGACAGCGGCAAATCAATACGCTGCGCAACCAATTCCGCATCGTACAGACCCGGAATGCGTTTGTACTGCCGAACACAAGTGCTCACACGCCACGTCATCACTTCAACCTGTACGTAATCATCCAAACAGGCGCCGGGCGTCACTTCCGTTTCATCCGCATACTGAAACCCGCTGACGCTGAAATTTTCAGCCAGTAAATTATAAAATTGGAATCGATTCAGGCCATCAGCAGTAATCGAGCCTAGGTCATAACTGAAATGCCCCACGGAAAGCGTGTCATTCAGATAAATCATATCTTGGGTTTGACAATGACGATGTACTTCATCAAACAAAGACTTGCCTTTCTCGATCGTATGTCCCCAACATTTTATCGAGTCGTTCAAGGCATCTGGATAACGATAACCACCCAGCAAATGAACGGGCCACGAGGCCGATAGCACCTTATCATAATACGCCGCCAAATGTGTTTTAACGGCCATGGCCATGTGCGACTGGTACTGACTGGGTTCCAAGGCCTTCTCACTGGCAAGCAAGGCCACAATATGATGGGCAGGTACTAAAAAACTGATCTGCTCTTCACCCTTCGCCACATTAATACCAATGACCTCACCTTCCGCATTCAGTGCGGGTCCACCACTCATGCCGCTGTTGAGTGAGCCGGAAAACAAGTACTGGTCATAGCGCGCGCCATCCACCAATCCATTATGCGTACCTTCTATAATCGTCATGGCTAAGTCAAAGGGATTACCCAAAGAATAAACGCGATCCCCTTTACGCGGCAGCGCTTGGGCCAACACGAAAGCACGTACAGCAATGGGACGATCCAAAGCCAGTATGGCCAAATCATGAATCACATCAAAATTGACCACGCGAGCGGCGATCGCCCCTTTACGTTGATCCAATACCCGGATTTGAAACTCATCGGGATTTTCCACATAAGCCGATACCACGTGATAATTGGTGACGATCACATTGTCCCGATTATGATCATGGTCTTGATTGGAACCCTCTTGAATGGAACCCGACTGGAGCAATGGCGCCGTATTCAATAAAAACCCCGACCCAATACTGGATTTACTGCTGGAACCATTATCAATAACTTGAACTTGATACACCGAGCTGCGATACGTATCGAAAAGTCGCGTGGCCATACTCGATGCCTCCAGTGCCGCACAGGGCAGACTCACCAGTAGCGCCATCAGCAAGCATTCTACGCAACACACAAGCAGCACGCCTCGGCGCAACTTGCTCCAACAGGTTGAATGGAATAAAAACGTAATAAATGTTGACATTTGTTTTAAATATGCTCAAAAGTTATAACATACAACAGCAATGCGAGCGACAGTTTACGTCACCGTTAATGACTTTGCGAGCCATGTTATGAGCCATGCCAGCGACTTCATTTCCATCCGCATGACAGTTAAGCTACACGCTCGGATCAACAGCAACACGAACCGAGTCCAAAATACCTTGGCTCACAACACGATCTTGACTCACAAACGGCACACTCAAACATGCTTGATACCCACCGCCCCCGAAACGCGCTGCAATATTACCTACACCGTACGCCCAAACCACTGGAAATCCTCTGCATTGACCCCTGGTTCATCGCGGTCAATAAACCGTTCGACGAATTATCCGTGCCCGGTAAGCCACCCCTGAATCACAACACCACTCAACAACGCGTTGCAGCTCATATTGGCGCAGCGGAAGTGATTCATCGCCTGGACGGTGCCACCTCCGGCGTGTTGTTGTTTGCGCGAAATAAATGGTTTCAACGCGAGATGAACACCTATTTTCGACAGCGCTGGATTAAAAAAACATATTGTGCCTTAGTTTCGGGTATTCTGCAGTACAACCAAGGCAGCATCGACATACCACTGGGACGCGACTGGCCGAATCGACCAAAACAAAAAGTAGATTGGGAGGGCAAAGCGTCCCTCACACATTGGCAACGCGTGGGACCGCCTGTTGAAATGAAAGGCCATTATTACAGCCGCGTGCTGCTCAGGCCCATTACCGGACGCACGCATCAATTGCGCTTGCATCTGTGCAATCTGGGTCACCCTATATTGGGCGATCGCATGTATCATCCTCAAGGTGAAGCCAGCTCGACGCCGTTTGGCTTAGCCCCACGCTTGTACTTACACGCTCAATGCCTTGAATTTTCACATCCCGTTACGGGTGTACCGTGCCGCATTTTCGCCGCACCCGCCTTTTAACACCCTTATTTTACACTCTTAATTTTAAAATGGAGAGACACACACATGGCGGGAGCAAGCCTACTCACCTTACTCGACGACATCGGCACCCTCTTAGATGACGTCGCCACCATGACGAAAGTAGCCGCCCAGAAAACCACTGGCGTATTAGGTGATGATTTAGCACTCAACGCAGAACAAGTATCCGGTGTTCGCGCGGAACGCGAACTGCCTGTGGTGTGGGCCGTCGCAAAAGGTTCAGCAAAAAACAAACTGATCTTGGCACCAACGGCCCTGGTGCTCAGCGCCACATTACCCGGACTCATCACGCCACTGTTAATGCTCGGGGGCGCCTATCTGTGTTACGAAGGCTTTGAAAAAATTTACCATAAGCATGGCCATTCAAAAGACAATACAGAAGAAAAAGAAAAATTGCTTCAGGCCCTTCACACACCCTCGATCGATATGGTGGAATTTGAAAAAAGCAAAATTAAGGGTGCAACCCGAACGGACTTCATTCTTTCAGCAGAAATCGTCATCATCGCGCTCGGTTCCGTCAGTCACCTTCCGGTGCTAACGCAAATACTGGTGATCGCGCTCATCTCGATCATCATGACCGTAGGCGTCTATGGTTTTGTCGCCGCCATCGTTAAACTGGATGATGCGGGATTGTATTTATTGCAGCGCGCGCCAACTGTCACGTGGGGTAACGGCTACCGTTTTGCCGGCCAGGCCCTGCTGAGTGTTGCGCCTCGTTTGATGAAGTGGCTGACGGTTGTGGGCACCATCGCCATGTTCCTCGTGGGTGGCGGCATCATCGCGCATGGTTGCCATGCGATCATACAGTGGACACACGCCATCACTCACAGCGCCGCCCACATCCAACCTCTCGCCAGCACACTGCAACTGATATTAACCAGCACCATTCACGTGGGAATCGGCCTAATCGTAGGCCTGTTAACGTGGCTCAGTGTGCAAGCCTTTCTTCACTTGTTTCGCCGGCTTAAACCATAAATTCAGAGGCCGCTATCACATCAACGGCAACGCCGGTACAACACGCGATCGATGACCCAGCCATTTTCGAAATTGAGACATCGGCATGGGTCTCGCAAAATAAAAGCCTTGAACTCGATTGCAACCCAGCTCCATCAACAGTTCAAACGTTTTCAGATTCTCGACGCCCTCAGCCACCGTCTCAATTTGCAGCGCTCGCGCCAATTTTACCGTATTTTCAACAATCTGATAATCACTCACACTGCGATCCGTTTGGCTCACAAAACTGCGATCAATTTTCAATTCATTCACAGGCAACTGACTCAAATACGCCAGCGAGGAATACCCCGTCCCATAATCATCCAATGAAATGCAACAACCAACCGCTCCCAACTGATCCAGGGTTTTGATGACCTTATCCATGTTCTCACTACTGCACGTTTCCGTCACTTCGAAAACCACATGGGATAAATCAATGCTGTGCTGCTCCGCCTTCGCCAACACATACTCCACGAAATTCGATTCCGTTAAATTTTGTGTAGAGAGATTAATGCTTAATTTAATGGGTGGCTCCCCATCGTTCATCTCTTTCAACATCGAGAAAGCTTCGTCGACCAGATATCGCGTAATGTACGACATCATGCCCGCTTCTTCAGCCACCTCAATAAATTCAACCGGAGACACCAAACCAAATTGATCACTGTTCCAGCGTAACAGCACTTCCGCACCGGTCATGAACTGCGTGAGGCAGTCGAACTGTGGCTGGAAATATAAGATTAATTTTTTATCTTTCACCGCTTGAGAAAGCGCGCCCACTAAGGCTAAGCGCCGACGAACGAACGCATCAATTTCGGTGCTGTACACCGTCATCCTTTCCGATAAGCGCTGACCATAATCCCACGCCGCGCTCGCGTGTTGCAAAAGTAAATCAGCTCGATCACCGTGCCTGGGGTACATCGACACACCACAACACACATCCAATTGAACCGAAACATCCCCTAAGCGCAACGCCGAATCGTACAAACGAATCAAATATTTTACATATTCTCTAATGACGCTTTCATGGCCACTCGCCTTACAGACCACCACGACGCTACCAAACTCTTGTACCGAAACAAAACTGTTGGTGGACGGCTCCACCAAAAAAGCCCAATCGTTGTCTCGTAATTTTTCTTCCAATGTCACGATCACGGACACAAAGACTTCTTCCGCTAAGCGCCTGCCCATGGAAGCCGCGATTTGCTTGATCTGGGGAAAATTCATTAAAATAAGCGCGAAGGTATTCACACCGTTCGCGCTCACGATCAACTCACTCACCATCTGACTCAATAAGTACTCATTGGGTTTGCGGCTCACCGGATCGTGCAAGGCCTGCTGCAAGGCCTGATCCTGCATCTTCACAATCATGCGCTGCGCGGACTCAATTTTTTTCATGGCAGCGAGTTTCTGACGTCGTTCTTCTTTAAAACGATGCGCCAGCGCAAACGAAAACAGCAGCGCTTCTAGAACGGAACCGGCTTGAATCGAATGATTGGTGATTTTTGAAGAAGGCAGCGCGCCAAACACATTCGCAATATACAAAAAAGAACCCACGCCAAAACTGGCGGTGGCCAGTACAAAATAACGCGCCACCACTTGGCCTTTGAGCCATGAGGTCATGCCCGCAAACAGGATTAAAAAAACCGCTAAGGCCCCCACCCAGCCCGCCGTAAAAGCGCCGCGCTCAGGAAAGAAAAATACGTAGGCACTGGCGACGACAATGAGCCCAGCGAGCACTTGCATACTCACTCTGATCCACGGCGTAATGTTTTCCGGTTTCAAAAAACTAATGCAAAAACACAGCAACCAAAAAGAAACCAAATAAGCGGAAATCGGCAGCGCGGACAGGGTCACCTCCGGATCACGCCACACGTAGCGGTTCCCAAAACCCGATATCGTCAACATCAACATCATGACGGATATCAAGGTAAAAACATAGTAAATGTACGTGGGATCACGCAGCGAAATGAACAAGAAATTGTTATACAAAATCAACGCCAACATCAATCCAAAATACAAGCCCCACAGCAACGTTTCTACATTTTGTTGAATAATTAAATAATCTCGATTCCAAATTTCCAACGGTAATTGTAAGGACGTGTTGGAACTCGCTTTGATGTAAACAAAAGCACCCGGCTCAATGGCATCGGGTAACGAAAAATTCGTTTGATAAGAAAACAGCGTTTTGTGATCCCGGCGAGCCGTCCGCAGGGACTCATGCCACAGCACACGCTGATCCGCCGATAACACGTAGACATCCGCGTACTGCAACAGCGGATAGGGAATCACCAAATGCCACGATTGATTTGCATCCAAATCAAAAGCAAGCGGAAATCGCACCCAAATCGGATGATCAACAAAACCAAAATTGAGCACCTCACCGGTGGAGTTTGGCGTCCAAGACTCCTCGTGCACCACACTGTCAATGGTTTCAGGCTGACCGAACTCTTCGTGATAACTCAAAAACTCGTTGACGTCATAGTACGTGTATTCCTGATTTTGATCCCCCCAACGCACAAGCTCCGCCGCCGCAACCGCAATAGAGCATTGCATAACGCCGACGATGATCATCGCCCAAAGACAACTTTTTATTCCGATCAAGCTCATGACTAGCGTGTTTTTCAAAATGGAGCACCACTTATGTTGGCGAACCAAAAACTGTTAAAATGGTATTTAAATATAAGTAAAAGTGCGATCTATATCGTGTATCCACCACACGATGGAGACCACACACTCGATGCACTGCGGGTATAAACTACGGGTATAAACTGCGGCTATAATTTGTCATGCCCCCATGACATCACCTTGAACCACCTGATCACAATAATCTTAATTCGCACAGGGTGCAATCCAGATTAACCACCGTACACAAAAACAAGCCCAAAAAGGCTCAAACCCCTTCGCCGCCAAGCGGGTCTCGCCAATTTCATTAACCACAGATCGATATAGTAGATCCCGTTTTCCAATTTCGGAGCGGTGTTCAATCTGTCTCGCTCACGCCTAAGAAAAAGCTTAATTTCATGTAAGTTATACATCAAACCCACAAGATGAGCTATTATTATAAACGCATCCAATATCAGCGTACCAACTCACTTATTCAGTTCTCGAACAGAGTCAGCGCGTGAACGTGATTTCACAGCTCCTCAACCGATCACGCTCGTCGTAAAGCCCTGTCGTAAAGCCCTGTCGTATGACAGGGCGGCGCGCACAAGACTCAACATTTTAAGTACAGTAATCAACTACAGTAAGGGTGGAATCAACAATGGGGCTGTTACACGGAGAATACCGCCGACACAACAGAACAGATATACGCACTTCTGTATCTTTAGGATTACCCGGCAACCAATTAAACACCAAAACGTTAGATATTTCTGAAAGCGGCATTGCCCTCAACAAGCCTGCTCGACTCAACATGACGATTGGACAATCCGTAAGCATTAGCTTTCCTAAAATGCCGTTTTTCAAAATATCCGCCAAAATTGTGCGCACATCGGATGACAATATTGGCCTGGAACTGAATCAATTGCGCTTAAGCCAAATCGACATCGACGGCATTGTGCATACGGCGCCGTGGTATGAACGACTGCGTTACTACAGTAAGCGCACGATATGGAAAACGTTTCGCCGAGTCGGCATCTTTCTGGCCAATACCGCTCTGCGTCGCCCCTTGCTGAGCATCATCAAACCCACCTTCATTTTCGCGGCCTACGGTACCGAGAAAGACATTGGCACCTATTTAACGCCGCGTATGTCAAAGATGATTCCACCGCTTTTATTGGCGGGATTCATTAAAAACCGAGGACACAAAGGCATTCTGGTTGCGCCAAAATTTTTCGAACACGAACTCGCGCACGATTCCAATGCGGTTAACCAATACCTTAAGCAGCTGGAAAATGAATTCCCTCACGTTAAAACCATCGCACTGGTGGGCCGTTTACCCAATTTTGTAATGAAAGCCGGTCACCGCATCGCTCCGCCGTACGTGGATGGATCCATGGGAACGCGTTACATGATTTGGGATATCAGTCAACAGATGCACGCCTTACCGCAATACAAAAATGAAACATCCATCGGCGTTCTGGGTGGCGCTGGGCGCATCGGCAGCCTGGTCTGCAATGATTTAGTCGGTGAATACACCACGGTTATTGCGTTCGACACCCGCTACGAAAAAGATGAAATCATCTCTGTTTCGAATTGCACCATTTTGCGTACCCGCGATCCAAAGCATTTGATGAACACCAAACTGTACATTTCATTGACGCATCATGGCAATGCCATCACCGATTTTATGTGTCACCTCCCGGCGGGTGCCTTACTGGCTGATGACACGCACCCCTGCATCAGTTTCTCTGTGCGCAATCAACTGGAAAATCTCAATATCGAAGTCAAAAAAATTGTTCTGTTCCACCCAGATTTTTTAATGTGGCCCCGCATGCCAGCGTGGAGTAATCGCGCCATCCCCGGCTGCCTGGTGGAAGCGCTTGTCCTACTGGATCAAACGGAGGGCGACCCCATCACATTCGACAGTTTTTGCACACAAGCCAAACGCATTGGTTTTCAAGGGCAATTGCTGAAGCCGCTCAATGAATAGTTTATGCCATCACGCACACCCTGTCGCACCACACGCACGGATCACCTTTCCTCTTGACGGTCAAGCAGCTGACCGTCAAAGCGAAGGGTATTCGTCAGTTCAGCTTGGCGACACGTCTTCGGATTCTCAAAAGCCACGACAAACATCATGGGCGTTCGGCGCGGATCCCCATCCACCACACCGATCACACGTAAATTAATGTGAATCTCTTCATGCGCATGGCGCACACACACATTCGTGTAAAGCACATCTTTTTTGGCCTCCGCCGCTTTGTGTAATGCCGTGGAAACCGGAATCAACAAATCATCAACCACCAAATCCTGAATATGCATGCTGGCTTTCCCACTGGTTTTCTCAGATGGACAGGTATGCAGGAACGACCGTAGATCACCGAAACTGTGCTGCACTTGAAAATACGCATTCAACACAAGGCACGGCGGCGCATAGCAATCAACCAAACGGTTGCACACCCGCGCCAAGGTCGTCCGCCAATCGCGCATCCAGCACGTCAAAGTAACTGTGGAAATCCCCCACACTTTCCGAAACACCTAAAAATAACAGCCCTTCCCATTTTAACGCAGCGTGCATGGAAGCCAGCACCCTTTTTTGCATCGAATGTTGAAAATAAATCAGAGTGTTTCGACACGAAATCAAATCTATACTTAGAAACGAAGGATCGGTAATCATGTTGTGCATCACAAAAATTACCATCCGACGTATGGCCGCGCTCAAGACATATCGCTTGTCTTTCCAGGTAAAGTAAGACGCCAGACGCTCCGCCGACACATCTTGCCGAATGTGTGCCGTAAACGTCGCCGCAGCGGCTACTGTTAGCGCATCCGCATCCACATCCGTGGCATAAATAGTAATGGGAACACGCTTCCCCAGGCGGCGGCACTCTTCATCCGCGATTATGGCAAACGAATACGCTTCTTCTCCTGTCGAACAACCCGCCACCCAGATGCGCACACCGGTTTCAACAGAGGCGGCTTTAATCAAAGCGCGAATTGCTCTTTTCTGCACACAACGAAACGCCTCATCATCGCGAAAAAACCGCGTACTCCCCATTAACAACTCGTTCATCAGAATTGACAATTCGTCCGATGACTCGCGCAAACAGTGCACGTAATCGTTCAAACTGTGCAACTGCTTGATGCCCATGCGCCGCTCAATACGCCGCGCAATAGTGGTGTGTTTGTAATACGAAAAATCAATTTTTTTCTTTTTCCTCAACAAATCAAAAATCTGAACCATGCTGTCCCGCTGATCGTCTATGGCAATCCGCAAGCCCCCATCTCCCTGACGAATCAAGGGGTGCTTAATAAACTTCTCCAGCGCAGAACCGATGTCCTCAACGGGTAAACACAAATCGACTAAGCCCGACGCCATCGCCCGATCCAGCACAAGCCCACGTGCATCGCCACGAGAGGCCTGAACAATAACCATACCGTCGGCTTCTTTTAACGCGTGCGCCCCACGCACACCATCATCGCCGACACCCGATAAAATAACCCCAATAGCCTGATGTGTTTTTTCATCTGCTAAGGTGCGAAAAAACTGATCAATCGGATAGAGTGAGCATCCAGAAGCGATGTCATTTAAATACCAACGCCCTGCTACCAGGCGCACGTTTTGGCTTGGTCGAATGAGATACACCGAATTAGCTGAGATCTCGATGCCCATTTCTACCGCTTGCACCGGCATAGCGGTGTATGTCGACAAGACTTCAACCTGTATCCGTTGACAATCCGGCGTCCCGTGTTGCACCACAACATACGCCGCCCCCATATCGGACGACAAAGACCCAAACAATTTCTGTAACAGGTCCAAACCAGCCATCGAAACGCCTATACCAACGATGTGGCTCGGTTGCTTTCGCGCCACACCTTTATCGAGCACACTCAAACGCGTCGCGAGCGGTATCGCACTGGGGGCACCAACATCACTCGCGCACTCCGTACTCGATTCTAATTTAACCCTTTTATTTACAAGCTGTTCTCGACCCGCTGCTGCCCTATCTCCTGCTGCCCTATCTCCGGCTGCCCTTTCCCCCACGCCGCTTTCCAAAGCGAGTGCGTCCAATCTGTCTGCCGGTGATGGTATTTCGTTTTTATTCATCGTATCACCTGAATGCTCAGAATCATCAAAGCCGCCGATAGGGTTTTATTGTTTTTTCGACAAATAAGTCAGGATTGGGTTCTCAATCCGTCGAAATCGTGGCGTGATTGGTTGACGCTTCACGTGGCAGGCGCGCCGTCACCCCCTCGCCAAACCCCCACGATGAGACCGCAATTTGCGTCACCGCGTAACTGCTTAACCAATTGGCGCATTTCACCACCGATAAAGCGGGTGTCACTAAATAACCCTGAATCGCATCACATCGCATTTTCTGTAATGCACCGAAACACAATTCATGCTCTACCCCTTCAGCAATGACGGATAGACTCAGATCATGCGCCAATTCAATAATGGATTTGCAAATGATCATTTCTTGTTGTTTTGTACCACAGCGTGACACAAACCCTTTATCAATTTTGATCAGATCAATCGGATAACGATTCAAATAAGCGATCGAGGTATAACCCGCTCCAAAATCATCCAAGGCAACACGAACCCCCAAGGCACGTAAACGCTCTAAGGTGCCCGCCGAACGCTCAATGTTTTCCAATAAAGTGCTTTCGGTAATTTCTAAGGTGATGGCGTTCGCGGGCGTACCACTGGCCGAAATAATATTACTACATTCTTCAACAAAGGTCGGCGATCGCATTTGAATGGGTGACACATTAATGGAAATGCCCACGCTCTTTTCCAAAATCCCGGCGTCCACCCAGTCACGCCAGGTCCGGCAAGCGCGCGTAAACGCCCACAACCCCACATTATGAATAAAACCGCTTTCTTCCAACAAAGGAATAAATTCCACGGGAGAAATTAGACCCAAAGACGGATGCCGCCAACGCAACAAGGCTTCGATGGTGAATAAAGAACCATTTTCAACGCGCACCGTGGGCTGAAACATTAAATAGAATTGATCTTGATCCAAAGCCGATTGTAAATCCGATTTCAATTGCGTTTTACGGCTGTAGATGGAATTCAGTCGCTTCGAATACACTTGGTAATTATTGCGTCCGGAATCTTTGGCGTGATACAGCGCCAAATCCGCCTGTTTCATGATTTGATCCAAGGTTTTGCTGGACCCCGATACCGCCACCGCAATCCCAATACTGGCTGAAACATAAACATGCTGATCAACCAACGCAAACGCAGTGGACATGGCTTGAATGAGTTTATCGGCCACGCGACACACATCGTCTTGTTTGCCGTTTAGTCGCAGCAACACCACAAACTCATCTCCCCCCAGACGCGCCACCGCATCGGCTTCTCGCAACGAGCGCTTCAAGCGTAAGGCCACTTCTTTGAGCAGCAAATCACCCCGATCGTGACCCAGTGTATCGTTAATTTGTTTAAATCCATCTAAATCGATGTACAACAACGCAAAATCACTGAACCCGCGACGCGATCGGAGCAAACTTTGCGCCTGATCCATAAAATACCGTCGATTCATTAACCCCGTCAGCGTATCGGTTTCCGACATTTTGCGAAGGCTGTTTTCCAAACGCAGCTGATCCGTAATGTCCGTAAACGTCGCAATGAAACCATCCACTCCCGCACCCGCGTCATACAACGCTTTGGCGCGACATTTCACCCAGGTGACCACCCCCAAGGGCGAACACAGACGATAACGCCCTTCATAGGTATCCCCTTGCGACAAACGATAACGAATTTGCTCCAGCACATTACTGGTTTCTTCTCGGTGAATCACATCAATCCAATGTATGCCATAGAATTCTTCCGGTTGCATGCCGGTAAAATCACACAGCTGATCATTGACATAAATGCAGTTCCACTGATTATCCACTTGCATGATGCCCACCGGCGCTAATCGCGTCAGCACGCCAAACTGTTCACCCGTGAAATTATTGGCGTCACGCGACACCGTAAAACTACGCACCGGGGCGAATTGCAAGGTATAACACGAGCGCCCGCCAATGTTGATGTCATGGACGCGAATGCGTAAAGTCGTATCCGGCAAATCCACACCCCGAATGTTCACCGTAATCTGTTTACGCAGCGCATCGCTGTGCTCAACAACGTCTTTTAATATTTTCGCCAACGAACGATACACACTGCGATCCAGCACCTCGCACAGTGGTTTACCCACAGCCAGACGGTCTTTAATGCGCAACATCAGATGCAAAGCCGCATTACAGAATAAGACGCTCTCATCCCGATCCACGACCAAAATACCTTCAAACGCACTGTCAAAAATACGACGCACCCACAGAGCGTGATTCTCAAAAAACGTGGTGATGGCTAAACTCGTCCGTATGGTTGGCGTCATCATACGACCAAAACTATTGCTCAACGGCTTTAATCGCGTGATCAAAGCATCGAGTTGGCGCATCGAGTCGTCATCCACAACCACGAGGATGGCGACCGCGCTTCCTTCTTGCGACGAAACCGGAAATGAATACACCACGCTGTCAGCACGTATTGTACTGGATGAACATTCAGCAAGCAGTTTTACATGAGAATCTTGCCAGATCGTCGCCGTCTCCGGCAATTCAAGCCAACGAGTGAAATTCACAAAACCTTCACGCAACAAAGGCAAAAGCGCTTCATTTTCCCGAACCCAGCCCGCCACACAACGCCAACCCAGAGGCTGTTCTTCCTCGATAAATAACACCCCCGAGCGCGCCTCACACAAGCTCACGACCCCTCGGATAAAACACTCGCAAAAACGGATAATAGGAACATCTGGATTTTGAATGATCAAATTGTGCAATTCATTCACAGTTTGACGCAAAGCGTGATCATGTCGACGATTTTTATCCATGAATTCGCTCACGATAGTCACAATAACTCGTATTTCACACGGCCAGCTCGTCTTAGCGCCGGTCTCTCCCAGGGGCTGGCGTCTCAATGTTAATCATACCAACATATAGCCTAATTTCATATTTTAAATATTTTTTAATAGAAAACAGCGAACGAGACTGTGCAACGTCATACACAATTGTTATCGTACGACAACCGTTTTCTCGCGCTTGAGCTTACAACCCCAAGGGCTAACCTGACATCAAGCCCGACAGCAGTGAAGGAGTCCGCCCGTGTCGCAGCAAACAGATGTTCACAATCACAGCAAGCCCCCCACACACCAGCAACCCTCTTCCCGTTCGGATCAACCCTGGCTGAATCACCCCGCTTATTTAAAGTGGCTGCGTGATTTTTTCCGGGCATTATTCGACTTCGAATTTCACGAATCCGTAACGGTAAGAATGCTTCCCTTGGTCTACACCATCGGTATTTTCGCCAGTGCTGTCTTTGCCCTATACGCCATTGTCAATGCGTTTTTAACTTCCTTCTGGCATGGCTTGGGTTTTTTGTTTGTGCTGGGACCGCTGGCATTTTTATTTTGTATTACTGCATTACGCAGCACATTGGAATTTTTTTCAGCCGTCTTCCGGATTCAACAAGTCATGCAGCAATTGCTGAGCACCGTCAAAGGGTTACACTCCGAGCTGGCTCGTATTCACAACGATATGGAACACGTGGCTGAAGGGGTGGACAATGTGGCCAAGCAAACGAGCAACATCACCCATTCGGTCAACGAAGTCAAAGCCGTTCTGGAAGCATTCTCAGGCATAACCAATCGAATCCCTTTCTTTCGCAAACCGAAGAAAATCAATCGACAAAAACAATGGGCTGAAGCGCCGTTGCCACAACCCTTTAACGTAACGGATGTACAGGACGGTGTAGCGCCACCGGATTCAGGCACGCATTTCGATCAGGCGCGGCAGGCTGATCCAACGCACAACACGCAGCAAACCCACAGCAATACGCCAAGCAATACGACTCAGAGCGATGCGCCGTCGCCTCAAAACACCTCTGAGCGCGCCGTAGATCAGGCAGACACACGCTCACTGGATACAATCTCGTGACTCGACACACGACACTGCTCCCCTTATCATGACTCAGCGGTCGCACTGCCCATCAGCGCAACGATCAACAGCACAACGATTCAGTAACACTGCATACGAACATCAAAAGGAAAATAATGAAAAAGAACACGGTGAGCAACCCATCAACGATATCGCCGAACGCGATCAAAACCATGTTGAGTTTACAAGAACAGATCAACCAACGTATTGCTCCAAACTGGCGCGACAAGCAGAACCCGTGGTATCGGGCGATTTGGACAGAATGCGCCGAGTTAATGGAACACCACGGCTGGAAATGGTGGAAACAGCAGACGAAAAATCAAGCACAAATCTGCTTGGAACTGGTGGATATTTGGCATTTTGGACTCAGCGACCTGCTGCAAGCCGAACCCGACATCCATGCCTGCACAGAGACCATCCTTTCTACGCTATCCGACCTGCCTGCCCCAAGCTCAACAGAACACGCACCATCATCCGATTTATTTTTACGACAAATCGAGCGATTGGCTGCTCATTGCTTGAGCACTCAGCGCTTTGACCTGGTGTCGTTTTTTGAAACTATGGCGCACGCGCAACTGACCTTTGACTCCCTCTTTGAACAATACGTCGGGAAAAATGTTTTGAATCGCTTTCGTCAAGACCACGGCTATCAAGAAGGGACCTATCAAAAACAATGGGGCAAATACGAAGACAACGAACACCTGGCAGAGCTGTTTCAACAGCTCGATTTCAGCGCTGACGACCTGAATGAACAACTGTACCGACAACTACAAACTCGCTACAGCATGCACACGGACGCCGCGCTGAATCACGCGTCAAAAGTCGCGCCGTAAAAAGGTAAACCGATCACCTTCCATCAAGACAACAACCCGCTGACGCGTCCAATCAATATCCCACACTTGCAACACACACCACATCTGATCGGGCGCACTGTGTGGTGTGCGTAAGGTATACTGCACACCATCATATTCAACCACCACCACCGGCAAGGCCAATCGCTTCGCCATCAATGCAAACGCTTCTTGCGACGATGTCGCCTGACGATGATAGGGGTTTTCTGATAACAAGCGATTCGATACATCGCGAATTGGCTCTTCCACCCCTTTAACAAACTGCAACTGACCCATACGATTTTGGCTAAGAATACGCATTTTCCGCGCACAACGAGCCAAAGCCCCGCGTAAAGCCGGCAAAACACCCCCTACCGCAGTCTCACACAAGGCAGATAAATTCGCCGGTGGCATCAACTCCAGCGCCGTCAGCCACAAACACCGACGATACGCTTCACCGTCATCATCCTGAAGCGCATACTGATGATATTCCAGCAACATCTGAGCAATAAACTGTTGATCATCTTCGTCGCCAATTTCCTCATCACGAGCGGCCAACCATTGACCAAATCGCTCCTGAAACGCCTCGCGTCGAACGGCCACCAAATCTTCATGAGTGAGCGCTTTTTCTGCTCCGCGAAGCTGCGATTCTGATTCATCCTCCTGCAGCTCATCTTTCGAATCAGCATGCTCGGCGCTGTCCAGTGACTTTTTGCTTTGACTTTTCCCCACACCCTTAGTGTTTTCTTTTTCTTTGGGCTTTTCTACGATCAATCCGCGTCGATCCATGGTGGGTATGGGCGCAACACCACCAAAAAACCCCCCACCAAACCCCACAAACGCCAGCGATCCCATGAATCCCTGCTGCCCGGCAAATTGTGAAAGCCCTTGAAGGTTATTTTGAAACTGCTCGATCGCCGTTAAATGCTCTTGAACGCGCTCTTGCTGCGCAAGTTCCTCACGTTCAGCCAAATAGCTCTCAACGCTGTCATCCCGTCGAGCACGAGCATCCGCCGCTGCTTCATCTTGTGATTCAATCTGCTCGCGCTGTGATTCAATCTGCTCGCGAAGATCGGCACCGGTCTGTCCGGACACGCCCACATGGCTTTTTTTACTTTTCTGCTCTACATTACCCGCCTTCTCCTCACTGTCTTCAGGCGCGACATATTCACCACGCGAGCGACCTTGTCCCGAATCACCGCTACTACCACCTCCAAAACTGTTCTCACCGATGTAGTCATCGCCATCTTCCAACAGCATTTCGCCATCAGCGCCACCCTCTTCCGACAGCTCATCCTCTGCTTCTATCTCTTCCAACCGTTGATCGTGTTCCAGTGCCTGTTCCTGCTCAATCTCAATTTCGCGCTCTTCAAAACGTTCGTTTTCATGTTGATCCCACGAAGAATTCGGGTCACCGGTACCAGCGTCATTGGCAGGTATTGCCTCCTGTCCAGATTCCTGTAAGTCAATGTGCCCTCGAGAACGACCCTGTCCCGCGTCACTATCCATGGTCGAGTGTTCACGATTCAGTGCATATTCCACAACGGTATCGCCATCGAGCGCTTCTTCCAAGAGTGACTCAGACTGGTTGTCAATACTTTCTAAAAAATCACTGTCTTCATCCGCATCGCCCTCATCCAGCGCCTCGTCACGGGCAAGCACTCGCTCCGCCTCCAATTCCTCCTGACGTTCTTCGTGACGATTGTCCTCCGCATCGTCATACCAATCGTGCTGATCGTCATCATCGTCGTGTAAAAAAGCCAGCACATCGAACTCTTCGGCCATCCGATCCAATTCGTCCTGGTCTGTCATGTCCGGCTCGAAATCTTGCTCAGAGGCACCAGCCTCATCGAAACCCGCTTCGTTGGACGCATGGTTCGATCCATTGTTGTTATTCTGGATCTCGATACCCGTCTCTTCATTCCGTGCCGACCAGTAATCCAGTAAACGCTCTTGGCCACTCGAACTGGTGCTATTACCACCCGATTCGCCACTCTGCCCGCCCCCAAAGTCCGTGTTCGCACCGCCGTCCGCACCACCTTCTGATCCGTCTTCATCACCACGAATCAATTCTTCTTCAAACAGTTCAGCTTCATTTAATTCTTCAAACGTGTCACCAAACTCAGCCTGTTCGTTGACCACTGAAGTTTCGCCCGCTTGCTTCGCTGCATTATCGATGATCTTTAAGTCCATGAGATAGCTCGCTCATTGCAAAGAAAACATATGCTCTAATATCAATTCATCTAAATTCTCATCTATATTTAAACTGCTTACTCATCAAACGATTATCATAAACTGAGGTATCATGAACGACAGTGTCTCCCTGGGATCACAGTGTGATCACGCTGTGATCATACATAGCAAAACGATAACGCAGTCAGTAAGCTCAGCCAAGCTCCCTTAAAACTAATCGTAATTCACATTTATTTTTTGAACGATTCGACTACTCTATTTACAACATCTACTTACACTCGACTCGCCTTTAAAGCGTATTTCAAGTGCTCTCCCAACACACACAACTCCCAACATAACCGAAACAGGGAACATAAACATCACTTTAAGTAGCAATTTTTCCTGTGATTCTGTTAACAAAGCGATATAGAATGCCTTCCACTTGCTATGATCCTATTCAAGGGCCGCGCGTACAGTTACACACCGGCACAAAATTGCTACCACATAACACACTCCGACATCCGTCGCACTCATCATGCATCACAGTTGAGATTTGCACATGTCTGAACAATAATTCGCTCCAACACCATGTTAACCGGATTGTTCGTTGGATGGTGTACATACGCGTATTCATGAACCAACAGCGAACTTTAATGGACGCCAATAATGCAGATCAATCGATTCTGTGAGGGTTTACTCAACTTTCTCCAGGCATCACCGACCCCTTTTCATGCAACACAAACCATGGCGCTAGCCCTCAAACAAGCTGGCTTCGAGTACTTAGATGAGCACGCCGACTGGAGACGCCTCAGTCGCGGGGATTACTTCACGACGCGTAACGATGCTTCCATCATCGCTTTTCGTCTTGGAGAACCCCACCAAAACGGCAGCGACGCCTACGCGCCCAATCGATCACCACATCGTTCACAACTGGGTTTCAATATGATCGGCGCTCATACAGATAGCCCCGGATTAAAGGTAAAACCCAATCCCGATCTGTGTCGCAGTGGTTACTGGCAGTGGGGCGTCGAAGTGTACGGCGGTGCCCTCATGCACCCGTGGTTTGATCGAGATTTATCCGTCGCCGGGCGCGTTCACTATTCGTGGACTGCACCGCCCCGGACAGTCCATATGGGCTATCGTTGGCAATGCGGATCGCGTCCTCGTCGTCCTCATAGCCCATAAACAACACCACACACGCTCAAACGGGTTTTACTGGAACATCTCAGCCAGATTGCACATCAATTGCCGCAGGAAATCCTGGATTTTGATCTGTTTTTGTACGACACCCAAGCGCCTCGCCTCATTGGCATGGAGCAAGAATTTATTGCCAGCGCCCGGCTGGATAACCTACTCAGTTGCTATATTGGCCTATTGAGCCTGCTAAACGCTGACCCGAAACAGCGAAGCCTGTTGGTCTGCAACGACCACGAAGAAATAGGCAGTCAATCAGCCTGCGGCGCCCAAGGTCCGTTTTTAGCCGACACATTACGACGCCTCTTTACCTCACACGAACAATACTGTCGATGCATCGCACAGTCTTTTTTCGTGTCGGTGGATAACGCGCACGCGATTCACCCCAATTACCCAAACCAACACGACCCTCAGCACGCTCCGATGATGAGCCACGGGCCAGCCATAAAAATAAACGCCAACCAGCGTTACGCGACAACCAGCGAGACCAGCGCCATCCTTCAGCACCTCGCGCAAACCTTGCAGGTTCCCACTCAAACGTTTGTCAGCCGCTCAGATCTGGCTTGCGGCAGCACCATTGGTCCGATCACCAGCACCAAAATTGGTGTAAAAACCGTTGACATTGGCATCCCACAACTCGGCATGCACTCGCCGCGCGAACTGGCCAGTAAAACTGATGCACACGATTTATATCGATTGCTCAACGGCTTCTTGAATATGTCCACGCCATACTTTAATGGCGGGATTCGCACCGGCATACTGGATCACACCAAACACAGCCACACGCCTCTGGATAATCACGACGCGCTTGACCATACGGCAGCGCCCTGCCCTCCAGACTCCGATCTCAGTTCGCCTTTCAGCCCCACCTTCTCAGAAGGCTCAGAACAGCATCAGAGCAAACGCGATAACAACGACGACTTTAGCGACAACAATTACGACTTTAACAACAAAAACAACGCTACTGACGACACTTTCACTGATAACAAGATCACTGACGACAAGGTCACTGATAACAATGCCATCGATGATGACAACAACGCCTTCGACACCAAAAACCGCACACCGCGTAAGCGACGAACCCCTCGAGGAACGTCTCGAGGAGCATCCCGAGGAGAACGTAACCGCAACCATGCATCACCACGCAGTACTGTGCAACACGCTCAACATGACACCGATCAAACGCCATTGCAGCCAGAAGCATCGCAGTCAGAAGCATTGCAGTCAGAAGCATTGCAGTCGAAAACAGTGCACTCAGAAGACAAGCCAGAGGAAAACACCAACCCAGCAAGCACAGAAGCAAGCCGGGAGCACGACGCTTCTCACGTCGACGCTTCTCAAGTCGACTCCAAAACGGAGGATTCCCAATAGCCGTATTTGCAACTGCAAAGACCCAGCCCTGGGACAGGTCATATCGTGTAGCGCGTAACAGCAGTACCGGTGACGCTAAAACACGTCGCTCACGCCAGACTCATTCTCACGAGCCCGGATGAGTGCGGCCTCGGCGTTACCCATCAAGTCTGCTGGAAACACCACCGGATTCGGTAAGATGGAACTTACGCCAATACTCATGTTATAGGGAGCAGGATGACTCTTTTTCTTGCGCGACCACTGCTCAAACAAGCGGTTGCGCAACTTGCTTGACAAAGCAAGCGCATGCCGACGATCCGTATCAATCAATAAAATCACCACACAATTGTCGTCATACCGAGCAACCAAATCGCCTGGGCGACGCGTCACACCCGCCGCCAAGCGGCACACATCGATCAAGGCCGGCGTATTACCCGGATCAGTGGTCAAATCTGGCGTCGTTTGAACGGTTTTTTGGTTTATGCTCACCTCAACCAATAAAATAGCCACGGACTGTCGATTCCGCGTAGCGCGGCGCCACTCCTGTCGCAAAGCCCGATCAAAACTTTTGCGATTGGCCACACCCAACACCGCATCCAAGGAGACCAAAAACGTCAACTTTTCCGACTGCTGCTCCAACTCCATAGCGGAAAACTTCGCCAATTCAATTTTTTGGTGATCCAAAAATTGCTGACGCCGCCACCGTTCCCACTGCGAAACTAACAAGCCGCCCGATACAGTCGTCAACACAAACAAAGCGTTCCACAAAAACCAGCGAACTTCTAAACCATCTTGCAGATGATTCGCCCAATAGGTGTTAGCCACGATCAACGCCACACCACAAACCAGCATCACCTTCACCAAGGTCATTTGACTCAATATGACAATGAGTAGGAGCGCAGGCGCCAAACCCGCTGCATAAAAATACGTCAATTCATGATCCGTCACCACACTCAGAGACAAAAACGTCGCGGTGACAACCACACTGAACAACCACACCACCAACGACACCATGTGCGCAAACGCGTTGACATAACTCAACACAAACAAGCCCATTGCCACCATCAAATAAGGGAGTCGCAATCGCCACATCACCTCAACAGACACGCCGCCCAATAAGGCATCCAAGCCGATGCTCAGCAGCACGATTGCTGTGATCGCCATGAGCGCAATGCGTATGCCCAACACGGCCTGCGCGCTATTGTTGCGAACATAGGCGTGCTCCAAGGGGGCAGGGAAACGTAAGTCAAACCACCTTGACCAAAACGTACCGATCCGCCATGCAGCCGTATCATTCGCCACACTACTGTGCTGTGTGACGTGATGCCACATACCAGCAATGCCATGTCTGGATGATTCCGATTTCGCCATACCCAACACCTCCATACCCTGTTGAGTATAGATTGAGGTGCTGTGAACAAACCTAAAAGAATCGATTTCAATCCCAATTCACCGATTTGAAAACGAGATCATCGGCTTCTTATCGGCGAATTCACAGCAACACGCGCTCGAGATGGCATATCCAGACAATACACAGCGGCAATCGATAACAGACAGTAGCCCAAGAAAAAATAGAATCCTTCGTGCAACTGCGCGCTAAGGTGGCCCGAAGCTTGCGCTGACAGAAACGCCACCCAAATTCCCATTACAAACACATCAGCCATCGACCACTTACTGATCAAACGAATGATAAACGCCAACACCCCATCGCTGCGCGCCGAGACGTGTAACAAACGCAATAACAAACAAATAGCCTTGAATGTCGGAATAATGATGCTGAACAACAAAATCAGACATGCCACCATCGTATAGCCCTTGTCAAAGAGGGCTTTCACCGTCTGCAAAATGCTGTGTGTTTGATTCATCAATTCAACGGAGAAACCAAGGATTGACGTGGACGCTTCAATGGTCAACATGGGTAACACAATACCGGGCACCAAGAGAGTAAAAGCACTCAAGGTCAACATCACGCCAACTCGACGTCTGCTGAATCCAGTCACAACACGACGCCCCCATCCACATACCCAGTTTGTCCGTCTAGTTATCTCACTATTTGTTTCCCGGCTTTTTGCCCGATTCTCTGCGCTTGGCACCTGAACTGCTGATTGATGAATCACTAACTTATTGGCCAGGCATTCAGAAGCATCCCCCACGACGCACTCTCCTCTCTTTCGCTCGCTGGCTATGACTCATTCGCTTGAATTGGCTCCCTTCCTCTCAAGCCAGCGCCACAACACACCGCTTTATACCTCACTTTATACCTCACTGTTCGGTACACTTTTTAACCTCATTACAACGGGGTTCGACTGAATCCATGTCGATTTAGCCTTTGAAAGTATTGGACTATACCACTACCATCAGATCAATTGCGGTGACGCACGCAACAGAACAGGAACTAAAAGATTAGTGTTACAATCAAAAAGCACTCAGACTTGAACCAAAAGGCTTCAATCACATGCCTGCCGAAATCAAAGAGGGCCTGACTTGAGCCGCCAGTTGATTGATCGACCTGTTACCGTATGGGTTTCCGTATAGGTTACCGTATAAGTCGATGATCCAAACCCTGCGGGCCGCCCATCCGGCACAGCCCAACAACGACTAAAGTTGAGTTACATGTCCAACATTACCACGGTATTTTCTCGAAGAATCAAACACAGCGCACCCGGCATCAAGCGTGACATCCTTGAACAATGCTTTGAAAAACAATTCTTTGAAAAACAAGGTCTTGAAAAACAAGGCTTTGAAAAACAAGGCCCCCACTCACGCACACCTTTCCAGAGGCGCATGCCGTCGTCTCTTCGGCGAATAGCCGCCCGACTCTACCTCGGGACATGGTGGGCGCTGGCGGCTACACTGACAACGACTTTAGCGCCAAACGTATCCATCGGTGCTTTCGAATTGCCAACAAACTTGAAGGAAATTCCCTTCAAAAGCTTGGCACCCATCCCCACACACAAAAAAACCAGCTCATTGATATTCAACGAATTATACTATCGACACTACCGTTCTCTAACCGTAGACGATCACCTGTCGGCACGCGTATTCGAACGGTACCTGAGTCACCTGGACCCGCAAAAATATTACTTTCTTGCTTCTGACATTGCGGAGTTTGAGCCGTACCGATTCGCCTTAGACGACGCGCTCCAATCCAGCGAATTAGCGCCCGGCTTCACCATTTTCAATCGCTATCAACAGCGGCTCATTGAGCGACTGGTTTACGCCTTAGATTACATAGACAACGAACTGCCCAAGGCCACGTTTTCCGGTGATGGTCTGATTCAGGTGGACCGCAAATACGCCTCATGGCCCAAAGACGAGAAAGCGTTGAACGCCCTTTGGCGTGATCGATTAACCAACGCCGCGTTAACCTTGAAACTGGCTGACACTCCTCCGAAAGAAATCATTGAAACATTGCATAAACGTTACCGCAGTCAACTGCAACGTATTTTGCAAACCAAAAGCGAAGACGCGTTTGAACCGTTCATCAACGCCTTCGCGCAAACCTACGACCCACACACGCAATATTTATCACCTCGAACATCCGAAAATTTTAACATTAACATGAGCCTTTCTTTGGAAGGCATTGGCGCGGTGCTGCAAAAAGAAGACGAATACACCAAAGTCGTACGTCTCGTATCCGCTGGCCCAGCAGACAAGAGCAATCAGTTAAAACCAGCTGATCGCATTGTGGGAGTGGGTCAGGGCAATGACGGCGATATCATTGATGTTATCGGTTGGCGTATTGATGAAGTGGTCGATCTCATTCGTGGTCCCAAAGACACGATTGTCACGCTCCGCATTATCCCCTCCTCCGCACAAAGCGACTACGACACCAAGCTCATACACATCCGTCGTGACTTAGTTAAACTGGAAGACCAAGCCGCTAAATCGCACGTTATCCAGGTGAAACGCGCTAAGCACACCCTGAAAATTGGCGTGATTGATGTCCCGGCGTTTTATGTGGATTTTGCCGGCGAACAACGAGGCGATGAAAATTATCGCAGCACCACTCGCGACGTAAAAGCTTTAATCGCTCAATTGCAAGCGCAACACATTGACGGTTTAGTCGTCGATCTGCGCAACAACGGCGGCGGTTCATTGAGCGAGGCCAACCAACTGCTCGGCTTGTTCATTCGCCAAGGACCTACCGTACAAATCAAAAATAACAAAGCCCGCATAAAAGTACTCCGTGATCAAGACGCCGCCATTTACTACGACGGCCCAATGGCCGTATTGGTCAATCGACTGAGCGCCTCGGCTTCGGAAATTTTTGCCGCCGCCATTCAAGATTACCGACGCGGCTTGATCATCGGTTCCCAAACTTTCGGCAAGGGCACTGTGCAAGCGCTGCGCGCGTTGGACCATGGCCAACTCAAGATCACACAAGCCAAATTTTATCGCATTTCCGGCGACAGCAGTCAGCATCAAGGTGTCCTGCCAGACATCGAGTTCCCCAACTTGCACGACATCAGTGAGATTGGCGAAAGCGCCTTGGAGAACGCCTTGCCCTGGGACAGCATCCGATCCGTCAAACACGATTATTATTACAACATTCCAAAAATCATCAAGCCTCTGACCCAACAACACAATGCACGCATTCAAAAAAATGCCGATTACCAATATTTAATAAAAACCTTGGCGGCCAATCGCAAATGGGAAGATAAAGAATGGCTGTCTTTGAACGAGAAAACGCGACAAGCTGAACGCCAGCAACGTCGCCAAGAACAATTGCAATTGCTGAATGAAAAACGCAAAGCCAAGGGCGAAAAACCGTTAAAAGCCTGGCCAGATGAAGAAGTGGATTCCCAAGAAGTACTGAGTGAATTTAACGATGACGAGCAAGATGTTACTCAAGACGTGCTGCTCAAGGAAGCCAGCGAAGTCTTAACGGACCTCATCACTCAATCCTCGCCTACCGCTCTGACGCAAACGGGTGGCTAACCTGCGCCACAACAAGCGCTGAAGCAAAAAATGAAACAAAAAATGAATCGCATGGAAGAGATGATGAACCAGATTCTCAAGCGACTCAGTCCAGAAGGAAGTTCAAATTCGCAATCACCTAACGATTCAGCAGACAACACCAAAAAGTCTTCCGCTAATAAAGTAGTGATCGCGCCCCATACCAATCCCTGCACCCGCACGGAAACGCGTTCCGCGCTGTCGCACAATAATTGTGCCCGCTTGAACCAACTGACCACCAAAACGCTTAACACCCAAACGCTTGGATTCAGAATCGCGACCATTGCGCGTACTACCGCCCGCTTTCTTGTGAGCCATTATTCACCTCATTCTAGCTATCGTTTGCAGCCATCGCTGCAATAACAGTCAAAGCCGATATCAGCCAGCAATACCCGTAATTTTAATTTCGGTGTACCATTGGCGATGCCCCGCTCGACGCATGTAATGCTTGCGACGCCGAAACTTAATAATATTAATTTTTTCACCACGGCCATGAGACACAATCTCAGCCGTTACTTTCCCCGAATCCAGATAGGGTTTACCCACTTTTGCCTGACCGTCACCGCCCACCAGCAGCACGCGATCAAACTCCATGGTTTCACCTGGTTCACCTTTGAGCAACTCCACAGCAAGGGTTTCACCTTCAGATACCTTATGCTGCTGCCCACCCGTTTCAAAAATTGCGTACATGGTTCTCACCCTCAAGACGCGTGACGAATGCTTGTGTCTTTTATAATCGATCAATTAACTGACAAATCAAACCATTTCGCGCCACAAATTTTGCTCAATTGAGCTGTTTCAATCCAACATCATCCCCCAGCGCCACGCCGTCATGCTCACACGCCATAGCCCTACACGCCATAGCCCTATTAGACCCATCACTCAACAGACCCATTGTTCAAATCTTAAATGATGAAGACAAAGCAGACCCGTGATCCGGAGGCAACCACAAGACGGCGTATTCTACGGCTTACAACGACTCGCATCAAGGGATTTGTTCCCTTCCTGCTTCCCATCCCGCTTCAAACACCAAGCTATCTCACCGTTCAACGCGAAAGAATCGTGACGCCTTGTAAGTCATTGAGTAAAATGCGCAGACAAACTTACCAACCTGAAAGCATCTCATTTCACGACATTATTGCGCCCGTTCACGCAGACTTTGCGGCTGTGGATGCCATGATTCAGGCTTCACTGCAATCGGACGTACCACTGATCGCCGAGATCAATGCTTACTTAATCAACAGTGGGGGAAAACGTCTACGTCCCTTGATCGCCCTACTCTGCGGGCAAGTGATGGGATCGGCGGATGACGCTCGACAACACAAACTGGCCACCGCCGTTGAATTTTTACACAACGCCACACTGCTTCATGACGACGTTGTTGACAGCTCCAATCTCAGGCGGGGGCGCAAAACTACCCACACGGTGTGGGGAAACGCCACCAGCATTCTCGTGGGGGATTTTCTGATCTCACGCTCTTTACAGCTGTTAACGCAAATTGACAGCATGCCCATATTGCGTGTTTTCGCCGAAACCACCAATTTGATCGCCGAAGGTGAAGTCCTGCAGTTGCTACACTGCAAAAACCCAGAGACCAGTTTGGCGCAATACCAAGAAGTGATAAAACGCAAAACCGCCGCCATGTTTGAGGCCGCGGCACGTGGCGCCGCCATGATCGCCAACGCCTCACCACCCACCGTGGAAACCGTATCGGCCTACGCCCTGCACCTGGGCAACGCGTTCCAAATGATTGATGACGCCCTCGACTATGGCAGCTCAACCGACGATGCTGGCTTTACAACAGGCTGACCCCAATGACGCCGCTTTTTTGCGCAAGCTGTTATCGAACACACCAAGCACCGGCGATCAGAGCGACAAGTCTTCACTGCTACAAGGCGTCCACATCGTCCGAAACTGCGGCGGAGTCACGGGAACCCTGCACCTAGCAGCACAAGAAATCAACCATGCTTTGTCACAGCTCAGCGTCGTACCCCCAAGCCCAAGCACCACTGCACTGGCGCAACTCGCCCACTTCACCTTGCAGCGCCAACAGTAAAGCGGCGCTGCACACACAGCCCAGGCATTTATTGCAGGTATTTATTTCAGGCAGTTATCACGCCGAGTGATTGCACAGGTTCCACGTTTCTCGTTAGAATCACCCCCCCTCCACGGAAGGCGCGGGGATTTTCAAGCCAGCGCACCGATATCGCGCCAAGCCTGTAACGTACAGGACGACCCGCGCACTGGTATCCACGCAACGCCTGTCACAAATCCTTACTCAAACGGATTGTTCATCACGCTTGCGCACGACGTGAACACAGTGTCGCAGATGGTCTGCGTGATCGTTTCGATTCAGAAACTCGCGTTCACATAATGACTCAATCAGCAACAGACCCAATCACCACTCGACCTTAAAATGAGCGTACTTTTTGACCAATGCCAATGCATCACGTTTTCGATCTCACGGGACAGAGAGAGCGCAACAGTTGTGAGCATCTCCAGCAGCAGAATCTCCAGAGCCACAACAACAGGTAGGGATGCACGTCATTGGCTTGCGCTTTTGGCTGGCCTATTTCTGATTATTTTATACCCAAGTTCCCCGCTTTGGGCTCAGGACGCCATCGCGTTTTTCTATGGAAATCCCGATCACGTCGAAGCTCTGAGCCTCTACGATCGCGTTGTCATTCAACCCGATCAAACCACGCCAGAAACCATTCAGCGCTTAAAAACGCTGGGCACCACCGTTTACGGTTACCTTTCTATTTCCGAGTTACCACAAGACGCCCTCGACGCCACACTCCAAAAGGCCCTTATCGGTGAAAACAAAAACTGGAATGCTCACATCTTCGACATCACGCACCCCACCTGGCAACAACACCTGCTGCAAACCGCAAAACACTATCGCGACATGGGATTTGATGGCGTGTTTCTGGATACACTCGACAGCTATCGCTTAACAAGCCTGTCCAACACCGCACAGCACGCACAAGCTCAAGGACTGGTGGACATCATCCAACGATTGAGCGCCATTTTTTCTGGCCAGGTTTTGATAAATCGCGGTTTCGACATTCTTGAAAGCGTCAGTCGATACATTCAAGCTGTCGTAACGGAATCGGTCTTTTACGCTTACACACCCGGTCCGTCACCAGACCCATTTCAGCAACACGATGCCCCCCTTCACGTATCCACTACCAAACACATCACCACCGCCAACTACTTTCCCACATCTCCCGACGAACGCCGCTGGGCACTGAATGATCTGGCTAAAGCAAAAGCCTTAAATCTAGAAGTGATCGTGATTGATTATCTTGAACATCACTCGCAACGGTACGCCCACGCCGCAGAATTGATCCGACTCGGTTTCACTCCTTACGTCACCAATGGCCTGCTCAATGAATATGGCGTTTCGACAAAAACACTGATCCGCAACCGTGTACTGGCCCTGTACGACAGCACACAGAACCCGCTGGTTGAGTCACACGTTTTCACCAATTTAACATTGCCTTTCGAGCGCGCCGGATACCCCATGGATTTCTTTGACGTCCGTACGAACGCGCTTCCCCGGCCCGATACGTCTCGCTACGCGGGCGTCATCATTTGGCTGCCCAACCACAGCACACTCACCCAATCGCCCGAATTCGCCGAATGGATCGCCGCCTGGCACAAAGCGAGCGCAATCCTGTGGATCAATACCCCAGCATCACGCGCCATCCAAAATCGCCTTGGCTTCCATTTCACCCCCTTACCCAGCACCAGTAACCACAGCGCCTGGCAGTTCAATGACCCACGCCACCTCGCCGGTTTTGAAAATACGCTCTCCAGCGCCGGTCCTGTTTTGAATCAAACGCTTCACTTGCGTGACCCCCATCGTGTCCTTTTTTCCCTCACGACCCCGACTGGAACCGCCCCTCTGGCCGCTCAAATGCCCTGGGGCGTCGTGGCCGTCTCAAACAGCCTTTTCATGACCGATCCTTTTAAAGACGTCCGCTGGATTCTCAATCCTGCAACCTTAATTCATGATTTTTTGGGTCTGCCAGCACTGCCCACCGCCGACGCCACCACCGAGTCGGGCCGACGTATTGCCACTGCTCATATCGACGGGGATGGTTTTCCTTCCCGCGCGACCCTCGACAAACACCCCTACACAGCTGAGGTTATTCTCAACGAAATATTAACGTCCTATCCCGATATACCCACCACCGTATCGATTATCGAAGGCGAAATTTCAGAGCAGGGATTACATCCTCAGACCTCATCCGAATTGGAAGCCATCGCTCGTCGCCTGTTTGCCTTACCACACGTGGAAATCGCCAGTCATTCTTTCAGTCACCCGTTTTTCTGGAGCCGCGATCCAGAGAGCGTCTACGCCCCACTCGGTCAACACTTACCGCTTGAGGATTACGACCTGGATTTCACACGAGAAATATACGGCAGCATTGACTACATTAATCGCAGGCTGGCACCCAAAAATAAAAAAACAGCCGTTTT
>JARRRL010000024.1:0-7409 GCA_037380725.1 Gammaproteobacteria bacterium
AGCATCTGTTCCGCGCTCGCCTGAACCGCCCTCGCATACCGCTTCTGCTCCACGTCCAGCTGCGTAGTCAACAGCAGTTCATTCATGCCCATAATCCCATTCATCGGCGTTCTGAGTTCATGAGAAATATTCGCCATAAACTGGGATTTTGCTTTTGATGCCGCTTCGGCTTGTTGCTTAGCACTTTCGAGCTCTTTTTGCGTGTTGATTAAGCGAGCATTTTCTCGTTGAAGATCAATGTTTTTTTCATAAATTTCAGCATTGGCATACATCAACGATTGCGCCGCTGCTTTGTGAACGCGGGATGGGTAAGTCAGTAATTTCCTAAGCCAAGACAATTTCCCACCGGATACGGGGATGTGAAAGCTGTATATGCAGCCTCTGTCGTAGATTTCCATTTCGACATCAATGGGTGGGAGTCCATAGATAGTGGGTAAGATTTGAATAACGCCAAGGCTGGTGTAATAAAATTGCCAAACAGGAGAGTAGCCTTCATGCAGTTTAAAGATTAAGCGATAATTGTTTTCCGTATCGGCGGCGATTTCATAGGAGAAACAGGTGACGGCTTGGTGAGCTGGACTGTTGGGGCCGGGTTTGTGTAGCCATTCGTAAAACTCGGGCAGCGTGAATAAGACTTTGGCGATGAGCATTATGCTCTTAAACAGTGTGGTCTTTTCTAAGTGCTGCCCAATTTTAATTAAGTCGCTTGTGTTGTAGTTTAATGTGTTTGTGAGGTTATTCATTAAGATCGCATATTGTTTCCAAGAGATTCTGTTGGATCCTTTTTTTAAATAGTCCGGGCTCAGATTGCTGCCTGTGACGAAATCGTCAAAACGAAAATTCCGTTTTTCTAAGTCGTCAAAAATTGCCGTTAATAGGCGGCATGAAATTTCGCGATCTTTTAATTCGTTCAACCCGAGGCTCGCTTTTCAGACTTACGGTGATTCGGCGTGGATAAGCTTTCCAGCGCTTCCAATTGAAAATTGTCACTGGTTCGTAACAAAGCAACAATAGGGGTTGCGGTGGCGCCAAGGCGTCGTTTTTCCAGTGAGGCAGTGAGGCCATGGTGAACCTGGGTGAGCGATAAGCTTTGCGCCAGCTTATTGAGGTGATACAGGCACGTGCGATACACCCCTCGGTCTTTAAAATGAGGGTCTGTTCCGATTATAATGGAGCTTAAATGCTCGCCATCTATGATAGCAAACATGCAAGCAGCCCAGGTGTTCTCGTGTTTGAGGCCGAAGCAGCGCCAGGTGCGCTGCTTAACCGCTTGTTGGAATAATTCGCGGGGTAGCGGGAATGTGGAAATTTCTTTTGATCTTTCCTGTACGGCCAAATAGAATTGATAAAAGCAATCGAGGTCTTCTTGGTTCAGTGTTGTGACTTCATGCAGTGTGTAAAGATCCAGGAATGGTAAAATAGATTTCCGCCAGTGTGCGCGGTTGCGTTTGTTGAGATCGGCTATAAAGTCTTCTGAACCAAAATCTTTGACACGGTTTAGATGGTGTGTATCGGGTAGGTCTTGCACCAGAAAGCCGATTTGTTTTATGTGCTCAACGATCCACGAGTCTTTAGCGAAATCTCTCAGGCTCAATATTTCTGCCTGAAACGTTTGTTGCAAATAAGAAGCGTGTTTTAAGAGTAAATGTAACGCTTCTTTGTGTTGCGCGTGGTACTCATCCAGAAAAAGATGCGCCCCTTCCGTAATCGGTGTCCCCATCATGATGCAACGACTCACAAAAGCTTCAGGGTTGGTTTTCCTTTGTTCGCTCGCTCGATCTGAGAGTTCAGCTCTGGCGAACATGTCAGTCTTGATATCACAAATTGTGAACATTGTCAACAGCAGCAGGGCGTCTGAGCCGTCTCGTATAGCTACATATTGAAAGACCCAATGGTTGGGGTCGATTTTGTTTTGGTCTTGGACCGAGATCACGTCTTCCAGTAACTTGAAATTTTTTACACCCGTCATGCCAAAAAATTCAGGTCTTTTGCTCCATTCTGATTTCACTTCCTCGATAGACTGAAAAACTTGTAGGCGTAAGTTGACGTGAGAGGTCGGGGGATAGTGCTTAATAAAAGCTTCACTTTTTTCTCCCGAAAATTTAAAAGCCTGAGAGACCGCTTGACTGGTGATGTTACCCTCTGCGAGGGCAATTGGGTATTGGTGAGCCAATGTTTCTACTAATGCTTTGATGTCGTCGTGGGTGATGTGGTTCGTAATGGTAAAGCGGACACCACTGTTGGACAAGGGTACAGCCGGGAACAGTCCGATGTTGACGTAAAATCCACTGTCGATCAGCATTTTAACCAAACTAAATCCGGCCTTGAGTTCACCGGTGCCGATGTAAAAGATGGGGGCCTGTGAATAAGCGACATCGGGTAAGTGATGTTGTTGAATTAAAGTTCGACAGTAGTTGATTTTATTATGTAGATTCTCCTGCAGTGTTTCGATTTCACCTGAGAGATGAATGCGTGCAGAGGCGATGGCGGCTCCCAATAAGGGGGGTTGTATGGGGCCAGAAAAAACTAAACTGCTGCCGCAATTACGAATTCTTCGTTTCATCTCTTCATTGGGCAAAACGAGTAATCCACCTGCGCAACCAAATGCTTTATTCAGACTGACCGACAGCACCAATTGGGGGTGATGTTCTCGGAAACCTCTGACGCTGCCTTTTCCCTGTTTGCCACACCAGCTCATACCGTGCGCATCGTCTGCGTACAGATAAAATTCTGGATAAGTATCCATCAATTGATACAATTCATCGATGGGAGCCAAGTCGCCGTACATGCTGTAAACACCATCGATGCAGTACCAGATTTTATGGGTAGTTTGGCGATGCTGTTTGATCAGTTTTTCTAAATGATTCAAATCATTATGGCGGATCATTTGAATTTTTTCGCCTTGCGCTTTTAACAGTTTGCAGGCGTTTTGAACGGCAGCGTGTACTTGATGATCCAACACAATGAGATCGCCAGGCTTAACGAGGATGGGCAGAGCGGCTATATGTCCCAGCGTTGTGGTGGGTGTCACAAGAGCGGGTTTGTCGTACAACTGGCTGAGCAGTGCTTCGAGTTCTTCATAGTGTGGAGAAGACAGATAAGAGCGTGAGGAGGAAAATTGCGTGCCATACCGTTGGACGGATTCGATGCAAGCGTTAATGAGACGTGGGTCGCGTTCCAGCCCTAAGTACGAACAGGACCCAAAATTGATCATGGTTTTTTGATTGGAGTGGATGATCCTACCATCGAGTTGTTTATCTTGAACTTGAAGGTGGAAAATACCTTTATCTTTTGCGAGAGTAAAAATTTGATCAACTAAATCAATGGATTGTTGTTTTGCCATAACAGATGGACCTCTTTTAGGCTTGTCGGGTTTACGAAGCGCCCGTTTGTATCCATCCGTGGATTATTTTAAGAACAGTATTGGTTAAGTTTGGCTCTTTTTGTAAAAAACATGTAGTTTCAATATGGGTGGTATCATTATGACCTTATAAAAACTAGGGATTCAGCGTTATTGAAAGCGAAGACGCAAAAAATTACAATATTTTTTTACCGTAAAACATCACATTCAGTTTCTTTGGGGGATTTCTGTATAAAATGGGCTGACAGGTGAGCAAATATTAAAGAGAGCTGATGAAATAATGAGATACGCTTATGGTTGTGCTGTGGATTATTGTTATTCTTTTTGTAGCTTTAATCATTATCGTTCCGCTGATTGAGAAATATGGTCCACGCATTTCTGAAGAAGATCGTGTGAGGTACATGCGGTGGCTATTGCCCTTAGTGGGACTCCTGTTGCTGATTCAGTTGGCGCTGTTCTTATTCAAATAACCTGTTATACAATTGAAAATATATTGTCTAGCCTGAACAAGATTGTCTGACTTCGCTCAGAGCGGCGAGGGGTGTTTCGAGGGTGTTGATGCGGATGAGTGCGGATGAGTGCGGATAGTGCGGATGAAGTAGGGAGGGGGTGTGGCGTATCAGTGCCTGGTTCTGGCTGAGCCACCTGCGGATCAGGACTGTGATCGATGTACGCCATGGATCGCTGAAGCGGTGGCAGTGGCGCAGCGATTCAATTGGGCTTTTCAGTGTGCCACAGACTCGCTTGTGATGGAGGCGAGTTGGAATGCGGATGTGCTATTACATCGCGATGCGCATGGATGGTCGGCGAGCTTGAAGAAAGAACCAACCTGGACGCCTGTGCGGTTTGCGTTCGAGCATCCGCGATTTGTGGCGCGTGTGCAGCGCGCCAACTCGCGGCGTGAGTGTCTGTTGAAAGCATTAGGTCGTTCGCGCCCAACAACGATACTGGATTGCACGGGTGGTACAGGTGAAGAGAGTGTGCTGCTGGCTCGTTGTGGCGCACGTGTTACGACGGTGGAGCGTGACCCCGTTGTTTACACATTGTTGACGGATGCGTTAAACCGAGCCCGCTTGCATAGGGTTCTGGCACCAATCGTTGAGCGAATTACGGTGTGCAATGCTGAGGCGCAACGCGTTTTTCAGCCTTCATATGCACTTGATGACAACGCTGTGCGCTCGTCTATAAAACGACCGTATGAGGATCACCAATTTGACGTGATTTATTGTGATCCGATGTTTCCACCGAGTGACAAGTCAGCGCGTGTGTCGAAAACCATGCAGTTTTTTCATCATCTATTGGGTCCTCCAACGGATGTGGATGCGCTGGTGCTGGCGGCGCTGCGGGTTGCGCAACGGCGTGTGATTGTGAAGCGGCCTGCTGAGGCCCCGCCGGTAAGCGCAGCGCCGGAACCCACGTATTCCATCGGCAACGATGCAATACGCTTTGATATTTATTGTGCTTAGTTTTGTGATGCTTTCGTTTTACGATGCGGCCTTGTTGTGCTTGGGTTCAAAGATCGATCGGTTAGCGGGATAGAGCACAGTAAGCATGACGACGAGACTGGTGGCGCACTCGGTTAATTCCCCGCGTTTTGGTGTTTCTGAGAATACATGTATAGCGCCTTCAACACCCAGAATGATGCCGATGTAACCCCACCATTGCAATCGCGTTGGTATGGGAACGGCCCAGGCGTTCAGTAGCGCCGCGACATTTCCGCTCCGGCGATGTAAAGGGGTTAATAGACCTAGGTAAATCAAGAAACCGACAGCGAGCAATTTGCCAAAAATGAGTTTATTGACTTTGGTTTCGCCGATCATCAAGTTATGCAAATTGGTTTCGCCTTGTATGTTGTTCATTTCGAAAAAATCGGGGCTGGTAATGCCCAATAAGCGCTGTCCCCAGGAAATCTCTTCACCGGCGCCAAATAAAAACAACAGTGCTGTCAGCCCGATGATGAGGTGTTGTTGGAGCGTGTAGGCGTTACGGTGCAGAATAAGACGCTGAACACAAACGAAACTGGTGGTCCCCAGTGCGAATGCTGACAACCATTCCAACAGTCCGTCTTCGAGGGTGTACGTATTGTCAAAGTAAGGGGTATTAAAGATGGCCAGAAAAATTCCAAGGACGAAGACAATTAAGCCATAAATCCAGACCAGTTGCTCGGTTCGCGTGGCGCCGCTGCGCCAGTCAGCGTGTGTGGGCAAATGTGTTGTTGGCGGTGTGAGGCGATTTGAATTCATACAGTTCTCAATGATGGATGTGACAGGTTGGTGGTGCAGCTTAGGGGTTACTTTTGCATTTATTTTTTGTGCTTAATGGCGTTGAACGTGTTGTGCGGCTTGTTCAAGATGTGTGGGTGTGGCGCCCACAATCTGAAAATGGCCCAACATGCGGCAAAAGGATCCAGCAAGGCATCCCATACATTATTACTTTCACACAGTCCCAATTGGCGCATGCCGACGCCGAGAGTGAGCCACAAGGCGATGGGGCCTGCGGCTGGGCGATGCGGCCACAGCCATAATAGAACACCGATCCCAGCGATAATAACCGAACTGATAGGGAAATAACCATATCGGTACGCATCCCAAGGTCCCAGGCCGAGCGCCGTTGGGTAGAGTATGATGGCGCTGATGGCAAGCGCCAGGTGCCAGGGCGTGAGGGGTGCTGTTAAGTGGGTGCGAGGTGTAGCGAGTCGGGGAGGTTGTTGGAGCAGTCGGAATGGGGTGGGCATACGACGCATCAAGCTGAAAATACCGATCAGCAGCAACGCGGCGCTTGGTGTGTACAATAAACCGTGCAAATAAGTGATCAAAGGCAGATCTGAAGGCGGGGTGGGTATCCAGCAAGCGCCCGTAATGATCCCGGCCAGTAAGCAGAGTTGCTGCGTGGCGAGCGTGCGCGTAAAGAAAGCGCTTGCTCGGTTGAGCACACCCAATACGGTGGCGAAAATGACGATGACCCAGCCAACAGTAGCAAATGCATTCAAAATGATATCGTGTGTGGGAAGCGGAATGTTGTTCATGATAAGGCTCTTGATGGTAAGGCGCTTAGTGGCGTTGTTCGTGTCGCGGTGCTGTTTGTGATGGTGCTGTTTGTGATGATGCTGTTTGTGATGATGTTGTTTGTGATGATGTTGTGGCGCTACCGCTTTCGGGGGTGAGCCACGAAGTGTTGAAGGTCTCGTATCGCATGTATCGGCGCTCCACGGTGTACATGAGGTGAAAGACTGGAGGCGTAGGGGGGCTGACAATGACGGGATAAGCAAACCGTTTTTCATCGCTTCCAGGTCGTTGTTGAGCCAAAATTCGAAGTGTTTGCCAAGGGCCTTCCGCGTGTTGGGCGGCGGCAATGCTTAAGGCGTCTCGCCCAATGGGATCGTCGTTGTAGACCAATGCCCAGCGCCCATCGGGTAACAGCGTGGCGTCAATGGCTGTGTTCGAGTTGGGTAAGCCGGTGTTGATGGGCGGAGAGAAGGTTTTACCGCCGTCTCGTGTCAGCATCACGTTTACCGCCGTTCTGGGGGAAGCGGCGCGAAGAAATACCGCTGCCTCAGAAGCGGAACGAGGTACGAGCGCGGGTTGTAAGGTGCTCCGCCCCCAGGTTAAGCGTTGTTTATCGCGAATGCTGCCGGATGTGTCCAGCCAGAGTAGCTCGCAAAACTTGCCGATGAACTCGTGATAAATCGGGACGAGCAACCCACCGTCTTGCAGTGAAACGGGGCGGTTTCGGACTAAGGTGCTCACATTGAAAAATGGACTGGTGGTGAGACGATGAACGGGACCGAAGTGTTGGCCGCCGTCTTCGGAGACGGTGACGTTGATGGCGCTACCTGCCCAGCCGCCGAACGAGACGGTCACAAAAAATAGCCATACGCGACCACCTTCGTCGGTATACAGCACGGGGTTACCCAGTTTTTTGATGTATCGGTTCAAGTGTGACATAGCGTCTGAACGACTGAATAATACCGTGGGTGTTTCCCATGATCCGACGGTGTTCGATGCGTTGGGAGGCGGCGCCTGATAAAAAGTGCGATATAAATGAACGT
>JARRRL010000024.1:7519-22030 GCA_037380725.1 Gammaproteobacteria bacterium
CCTGTTCGGCGGCGCTTAAGTTTTGTGTCAAGTGAATGGGTGGCGCTACCGATGTGGGTGAGTCGGGTACTGCGAAATGGGGCAATGGGAGCAAGGGGCCAAGGGGTGTTTGCTGTGTGATGTCTTGTACGCCAAGTGCACACAGACCGACGCAGATCAGCGCGCCGATAAGCTTGAATCCGCTAGCGCTTGGTGTGGTTTTAGTGTGTGTGCAGTGGGGTTGGGCTTGTTGATGAGCAATAACGCGTTGAGCTGAACTATTCAAGATCGGGTTCCCTATGAATGCTTGAATATTAAGGGGGAGAGTCTTCCAAAGCCTTGTTTTTATTGAATCAATTTTATTGAACAATCGAGTTTCTGCCTACCTCATTGCGTAGGTCGGGAGCTCATCATACGAAAAAAGCAGTGATAGATCGAGATTTTTGATCACGAAATCATCGAGTGGATCGGGTGAAGGTGGGTATTCGCTCGTGATCGAGTGTTTTTGTTGACGGTATGATCAATCTGTTTGGCTTCTGGCTTCAGTGTTCGTGACTTACGTTGGGGCGCTGGCTATGATAAGTGACTCGTGGGCGAAGGGGTGTCTTAAATGATGGTCCACCGCCTGATCATGATCTGATTATCCTGGGTTTTCTGTGTTATGGCGCCTCAACTCATTGGTGCAGTGGGCTATGGCCTGTGTGCGTTGTTGTTCTTCGGCCTCTTTTTCAGATTGCTGATCTACGCGCGATCGCAGCGAGCTGAGCAGGCCCTGACGTATGCGGTCTTTATGACAGCGGTATGGGCGTGCGCCAATGCCGTCATGTTTTATAAGGACAGCGTGGTTTTCTTTGGTTGGGTGAGTTGGACGGAAGTCACGCGTAATGCGGCATGGTTCTACTGTTTATTGGTCGTCTTTGGCTCGGTGCAAGCGGCGGCGTTGCCGTTGTTGAAACGCTGGGTATGGGGTGGAAAGCTGGTGCTGCTTGGCCAATTTATTTTGTCGACCCTACTGGTTTTTGTGTTCGATACGCGCTTTATTTCTGTATTTTATTTTATTAATGTGTTGTTTTCCGTCTCGATGCTGGTGCTGGTTGAACAATTGTTACGCAACGCCAGTCAAGCGCAGCGGTGGCAGGTCAAATTTTTTGGTGTGGCGTGTCTGTTGTTATTTGGCTTTGATTTTCTGCTGTATTCTCAGTCTGTTTTGAAAGGGCAAATTCAGCCCAGCTGGTTGCAGGCGCGCGGTGCGGTGACCACCTTGGCCGCGCCACTGGTATTTCTGTACAGCACGCGGCAACGTCGTGTGCCACGCTTAATGGCTTTTTCTCATAAATTAGTCTTTCACAGCAGTGTGCTGTTGGTGGCCAGTGCATACCTGATCCTGACGGCGATTGCGGGATATTATTTTAAGAATTTTGGTGGGGGATGGGGCGAATTTTTACGCATTTTTGTGATGGCCGGCGGTTTGGTTGGTTTGGTGTTGTTGCTGTTTTCGGGCGCGATGCGCGCGCGGCTGTGGGTATTTATCAGTCGACATATTTTGCCGTTTCAATACGATTACCGCGAAGAGTGGTTAAAGGTGACGCGCTCATTGTCGGAGGCGACGGCCTTGTGGCCATTGACGCGGAAAATTGTTGCGTTGCTGGGTGATTGTGTGGAAAGCACCGGTGGTGCGATCTGGGTGTGTAATGAATCGCAACGTTTGGTGCTGATCAATAACGGTGTGTTTACCTTTCCAGAGGTGCACACCAGTCGTGATTTGGATGCATTAATGCGGTATTGGCAAGAGGGCGATCGTATTGTGCTGATTCCCGAGTTATTAAGTGATGTGGTGTTGGCGCGTCGAGTGAACTTGCCGACGTGGATGTTGCGGGATGGCTTGGCGTGGCTATTGATCCCGTTGAAAGCCCAAAATACGCTTCAAGGTTTCGTATTATTGGCTGAGCCGCGTACGGAAATCAGTCTGAATTGGGAAAACTTCGATTATTTGCGTGTTGTGGCGTCGCAAGCTGCTGTGCAATTGGCGGTGGCGCGAGCCTCTGAACAATTGGCTACCACGCAGCGATTTGAAGCGGTGCATCAGATGTCGGCGTTTTTTGTACACGATTTGAAGACGATGGTGAGTCAACTGTCGATGATGAGCAAAAATGCACATCGACACATCAGTAATCCGGCTTTTATTGAGGATATGTTATCCACTGTGGATCACGCTGTTTCGAAAATGCAAAGAATTTTGCAGCATTTACAGTCCGCTGACCTCAATCAGCGCTTGGAGCTGGTTGACGTGGTGGTGTTAATGCGTGATATGGTGGCGAGTGTTTTGGGAGAACCCCAACCCCAATTGAGCGTCCTGGTGCCGTCGGCTACTGTACGTGCGGAGCGCAGTGCGTTGCGTTCTGCATTGATGAATTTGATTGTTAATGCGCAAGAAGCGGTGCGAGAAAGAGCTCCGGATGATGAGCACGCGCGGAGCGGTGAGGTGTGCGTAAGCGTAGACGTATTTCGCGGGCATGATGGGCAAGTGGCGCTGGAGCGAGTTGAACAATATTTGATTACCATTTCGGATACGGGTAAAGGCATGTCGCCTGATTTCATGCGTGAGCATTTATTTAAACCCTTTCACAGTACGAAAGGGTTGACGGGAATGGGTATTGGTTTGTATCAGACGAAAGCCAGTTTGGAAGCGGTGGGAGCTGAAGTTTTTGTTGAAAGTCGTGTGGGTGAAGGCACGGTGTTTCGTATTTTGTTGCCCATGGCGCCAAAGTGACACGATAGAGGGTCGCTGAGGCAATTAATTAACAAATAAAGTGATGTTGTTATGGAAAAAATACTTTTAATTATTGAAGATGAACCGGGTGTGCAAAATCAAATGAAATGGTGTTTTGACGAGCACACAACGGTGTTGACGGCGCAAGATGCGACTACGGCCATTGAGGTGTTGCGTCGGCATGAGCCGCAGGTGGTGACATTGGATTTGGGATTGCCACCCGATCCAGGTGGCTCCAGTGCTGGATTTGCTTTGTTGGGCGAATTGTTGTCATTGCGACCGGATCTGCAAATCATTGTGATCACGGGTCAAGAAGATGATCAGTTGGCGGTGAAAGCCATTGGCTTGGGCGCGCAAGATTTTTATCAAAAACCCATCGATCCGGATACCCTGGCGTTTGTGGTGGGACGTGCTTTTCGCATTGCGCGTTTGGAGATGGAAAACCGAAAGTGGCGCAGTCGAGCGGCACCCGGTTTGTGTGGCATTGTTGGGGATAGCCCGGCGATGGTGAATTTATGTCGGACCATTGAGAAGATTGCGCCCACCGACTTGACGGTTTTGGTGCTGGGCGAAACGGGTACGGGTAAGGAGTTGGTGGCGCGATCGCTTCACACGCTGGGTGGGCGTGCGCACAAACCGTTTTGCGCCATCAACTGCGCAGCGATACCCGAGAATCTTTTGGAAAGCGAATTGTTTGGTTATGAGAAAGGGGCGTTTACCGGGGCCAGTCGCCAGAAAAAAGGTAAAATTGAAATGGCTCAAGGGGGTACCTTGTTTTTGGATGAAGTGGGGGACATGCCTTTAGCGCTGCAAGCCAAAATGTTGCGTTTCTTACAGGAGCGGGTGATTGAACGTGTGGGGGGCTACGACACCATTGCCGTGGATGTGCGCGTGGTGTGCGCGACGCACCGCAATTTACAGGAAATGATTGATCGCGAGTCTTTTCGAGAGGATTTGTTTTATCGGGTTGGCGAATTATCTTTAGAGGTGCCGCCATTGCGGGAGCGAGAAGGCGATTTGATGCTTTTGGCGTACACCTTTTTGGAGCATTTTGCTGAACAACAAGGGAAAAAAATTAAACGGTTTTCGCCTGAGGCCGTGGCGGCCATGGAGGCGTATTCATGGCGAGGCAATGTTCGTGAGTTGGAAAGTAAAGTCAAGCGCGCGATTATCCTCGCGGATTCCAATGTGATCACCGCGCGAGACTTGGGTTTGGCACCCGATCGAGGCGGCCAACCTTTGAATTTGCGCGAAGTGCGTGAAAAAGCGGAACGCGAAGCCATTTTGAAAGCGCTGAATGGGTGCAAAGGGAACGTGACACAAGCGGCAAAAGTATTGGGTGTGACGCGCCCAACTTTGTATAACCTCTTGTCGCGTTATGAGATACAGGTGGATAATCCGTTGGGTGCTTCAGAGTGATTTTCTTCGGGTTCTCTCTCGAGTCTTCTTTTAAACTCGAAATTGAGATTCCATATGATTCCAATATACTGGATGCAGAAGAAAAAATTGTGCGGGACAAGAGAGAACCCTTCTAGAGAGAGAACTCTTCTGCACTTTTGACTGAACCAAAATCAAAATAATGCGATTGATTTTGGTTCAGTTGAAGATGTTTGTCCGGATTCACGCGCTGTCGATTCGCGTTACCGTTCATCCTCCGATTGACTGAGCGGCTTAGGCAGCTTGTAAATGCTGTTACTGAAAACCATAAAGCGTGTTACCGTTGCTGCCATCGCTTTCGAAAAAGAAAGCGCCAATGGACTCGCCAATGTGGGCAATCTCATCGTCACGGGAACGTTCTTCTTCGATGAAGACCTCAGCCGTTTCGCTGTAGGGTTCGTACTCCAAGCGCGTGTCGGCGGTATTGGGTCCATTATACGTTTGCATGCTGGCCAGCAATGAGGGAACGCCAATGAAGGGAAGCAAATTAGTGATGGTGCCGCCGAGGTGTGTGACCGACGTGATATCTTGTGTGTAAATTGCACAGATGAAATTCGGGCATAGGTAAGCGCCATCATTGCTGGCTGTTGAGTTATTCAGAATCATATAACCCACTGTTTCCGTAGGGTGGTAGCCTAGGCGTTCTTCTTCTTGCAGCTTGACGGTAAATGAGTAGAAGTTGACATTTTTCTGGCGTGTCACAATGGGTTGCCAGCCATAAAATGTTTGTGCTTGGCTGAAAACGACGGGATCTGGACGTATGCTATTGAACCAAACAGTCCGAAAGTAATGGTTGACGTTTGTGAGACCGACTTCGATTGTGCCGTTGTATAGCGAGTGCGTGCCTCTTTCCAGGACCACATAATTTATGGTCTCGTATTCGTGGTAGCCATCTTGATAATACCACTCTTCCATTTTGAATTGGAATGAATCAGGTTGTACATTTCTAATTCGAATGTGGACGGGGCTTTCACTATTGCGACTGATGACCTGCATGAAAACAACGGGCTCATTAAAGGTGTGCGATAGCGTTATACTTTGCCAACTGTACGCATCGGGTTGCTCAACACTGATGGTGTCCGTCACACCGATGATGTAGGGCTGCATGCTGTACGTGTGGCCAGATACCAAAAAGAGAAGTAGAGTGATGAACCAACAGCGTATCAATTTATTCATGAGCAATATCCTTTTGTTCACGATGAGTTATGGATAACTTATTCACATGTACATCATGTGTATTTTGTACATATAGAAGTAAGATAAGGAAGGGGCTTGCCTGGGTCGCTTAGTCGTTTGCATTAGTTGCTTGCTTAGTTGCTTAAGTATAAAAAGTGATGTTAGGCGAGGCCAGGTGAAGAGTATTGTAAAGTGTGATGCTCGTCAACATCTTGATGTTATTTTCAAGGTAACATCGAACCGCGGCTATTTCTGGTTATTTTTTGATAGGCGCAACAGGCCAGTACGACCTAAATGAATCAAATAATGAAAGAAGTTTGAGGATCGAGTGGTGGTGGTTTATCGGTGTCTTTGGGTAATGGTGATGCCGCTGGTCTTGTTGCGTTTGTGGTGGCGCGGACGTCGTCAACCGGCGTACCGGCAGCAGTGGCGGGAGCGATTGGGGTGTGTCGACGTGACGGCACCGGTGGACGTATGGTGGCACGCTGTTTCCGTGGGGGAAGTGGTGGCCAGTGTGCCGACGCTGAAGGCATTGCAGGCGCGTTTTCCAGCGCTTCGTGTGTGGGTGACGGTCTCGACGCCGACGGGTCGACAGACTGTACAAGATCGTTTGCCGGATTTGACCTGTTTTTCCTATGCGCCGATGGATCAAACGGGCTGCGTGCAACGGTTTTTAAAAAGGATTCAACCCTCACTTATTGTGGTTATGGAGACGGAAGTGTGGCCTGAATGGTTATGTCAGGCTGAAAGGCGTGGCATACCTGTTGTTTTGGCGAACGCGCGCTTATCGGAAAAATCCTGTCGAGGTTATGCGCGTTTAGGTTGGTTTACGCGGCAAGTGTTGCAACGCTTTGCGACAGTAGGGGCGCAATCGCCTGCGGACGCTGAGCGGTTTGTGCGTTTGGGCTGTGATGCGGCGTGTGTGTCCGTCATGGGAAACCTGAAGTTTGACATGCCGGCACCCGTTGAAGCACGTGAAAAAGGGTTGGCGTTACGCGATGCGTGGGGAGCGCGCTTGGTGTGGTTGGCTGCTAGTACGCACCTGGGCGAAGATGAGCTCGTTTTAGCGGCGCATGCCGAGATTTTGAAACACTTACCGGACAGTCTTTTGGTGCTCGTGCCGCGACACGCCGATCGTTTTGATGCAGTGGCTCAATTGGTTGAACGGTCTGCTTTTCACCTGGTGCGACGATCCCATCAGGGAACGGTGGTTGCTGAAACGCAAGTCTATCTTGGCGACACAATGGGTGAGTTGTTGGTTTTCATGTCGGCGTGCAGTGTGGTGTTTGTTGGGGGGAGTTTAATTCCGCATGGTGGACACAATCTGCTAGAGCCTGTGCTGTGCGGCGCACCAGTATTGACGGGACCGTATACGCATAATTTTATGCACATACATCATTTGTTGGAAACGCAAGGGGCGATTCGAACGGTTCACTCATCGACGCAATTGGCGCGCTCGGTGCTGGATTTGTGGGCGTCGGATGAGACCCGCCGTCAGCTTGTGTCGGCGGGGAAGCAAGTTTTGTTGGAAAACCAAGGCGCCACCGAACGGTTGCTGCGGCTTATTCGTGATTACTTGCATCTTCGTGATCACTTGCATCGTGTTCCAACGGGCTTGAATCCGTGAACCATTTGTTTATTTCGGTTAGTGTGCCGCTGTGTAGGTCGCCAATAGTCTGTTTAATGCGCAAAAGTCGTTTGATGTAATCGTAGCGAAATTGTGCGTAATCGCGTTCCGCTGCGAACACGTTTTGTTGAGCGAGCAATACATCGACGATACTTCGTGTGCCAGCGTCGTAGCCCGCTTCCGTGGCTTCAAGTGCGCTGGTGTTCGATTGGACTGACTTATTTTGCGCTTTGACACGACGAATGTCGGTGAGGAGTTGCGCGTGCAAGGTGGTGATGTCGCGCTCTAGCGTGCGCCGCGTTGCTGCGAGAGCGTGTTTGGCGGCCATCCAGCGACGTTGCGATTCTTTCTTGGCCAGTCCAATAGACCCCCCTAAGTACAGCGGCATTTCAATACTGACGCCGATACTGGTGACGCGCTGATCGGGTTGGTCGAAGCCGCTTTGGTACCCCATGGACGTCCCATATCGACTGAATAAGTCGATGGTGGGTAGATAAGCACTTTTGGCTAAGTTTTTCTGCAGTCGGGTTTGTTCAAGGGTGGCGATCGCTTGTTGGAGTGGTGGATTATTTTCAGTGGCGAGCGTGATCCACTCGTTAACCGTGGCGCTGGGCGTTTGAATGGGAAAGTCCTTGGCTAAGGTGGCAATGCGCTTTACGGGTTTTCCCGTTAACAAGAGCAAGTTTTCTTGCGCGGTGGCCAATTGGTTTTCGGCGGATAGGGTACTGACCTGTGCGGCGTCGAAGCGTGCTTGTGCGTCCAGCACATCGGTCACGGAAACTAAGCCGACATCGAAGCGCTCACGCGCCTGAGTAACTTGTTTTTTGAGTGTGCGTTCTTGTCGTTTGGCGAGGTTCAGGTCATCTTGCGCCAACAGCGTGTCCAGATAGGTATCCGAAACTCGGATAATAAATTCTTGTTTTATTTGATTTAATTCGGCGCGTAATGCTTTAAGTCCCACTTGACCTTGTTGATACGCGTTCAGGTCTGACACATCAAAAACCGTTTGAGAGAGATTCAGCGCGTACTCGCGGCTGGTTCCCGATTGCGTGATATCATCTCCGTTGGCGCTGGACGTGATGTTGCTGTGACTGTGCGTGACGTTACCCGAGAGCGAGATTTTGGGCTTGAGTCCGCTGACGGTGGCTTGCAGTTGGTAAGAGTCGGCATCGATGGACAACAGTGCTTGTTGGTATTGCGCATCGTGTACGTGGGCCAACTGGTAAATGTTTGCCAGATCGGGTGTGGTCTGTGCCTTAACGGTAGAAAACGGAGCAAGAAAGGTTAAAAAATAAACAACCCATAGTGATGATCGTCGTCGTGGTGAGTGTGTTGGCATAAGGCTGAGTCTTGTGGTCTTGAGGAGCGTCATCCCGGAACCCGTGCGCTGGGCGCATGAAATATTACGATGTATGAAGGCATACTAGCACAGACTGCGCTCGATCACGCCTACGAACGCACACCGACGGACTGCCCGAGAGTGGCGGCTTGTTTAATTCAGTGCTCATGTTACAGTGGCTGGCTATTGAAAAACACGCTGGAGTGATGTGCTGAGGAAAGGTATTTGAATTATGACGAATGAGAAAACAAGTTCAAGTGAGAACGGGGCAGATAAATCCGCTCAAACTGTAACCAGTCCAGGTGCGGTGAGTCTGTTGAGTGAAAAAGCGCACATGGATGCTTCGTTGATTGGCCCCATCTCGGGGTCCGAGAAAATTTATATTACGGGTTCACGAGCAGATATACGTGTACCCATGCGGAAAATTACGTTGACACCCAGCCAGTCCTCAGCGGGTGAAGTACCGAATGCACCGTTGATTGTGTACGACACGTCGGGGCCTTATACCGATTTGGCTCATCCGATTGATGTGCGCCAAGGTTTGCCCGGTGTGCGGGATGCGTGGATTCTGGAGCGGGGTGATACCGAAGCGCTCGTTGTGCAGAGTTCTGAGTTTACACGGCGTGAACAGCAAGATCCGCGCAAATCGGAAATGCAGTTTGGCCAGCAGCGAGCGCCGCGTCGCGCTCGCGCCGGTCGTTGTGTGACACAATTGCATTTTGCGCGACAAGGGATAGTGACACCCGAAATGGAATTCATCGCCATTCGTGAAAACCTGCGTCAACAGAATCGTGAGCACGATCGAAAATACCACACACACGCTGGTCAGGCGTATGGTGCTCAATTACCACAGACGATAACCCCTGAGTTTGTGCGGGATGAGGTGGCGCGAGGTCGTGCGGTGATTCCGGCCAACATCAATCATCCTGAACTGGAACCCCAAATCATTGGTCGTAATTTTTTGACCAAAGTAAATGCTAATATTGGAAATTCTGCTGTAACGTCCAGTATACAGGAAGAAGTAGCGAAATTAGCGTGGGCGATCCGTTGGGGTGCGGATACGGTGATGGATTTATCTACGGGTAAACACATTCATCAAACACGTGAGTGGATTCTGCGAAATTCACCCGTTCCGATTGGTACGGTACCGATTTATCAAGCTTTGGAAAAAGTGGGCGGTGTGCCGGAAGCGCTGTCGTGGTCTTTGGTTCGCGATACACTCATTGAACAAGCAGAGCAGGGCGTGGATTATTTTACTCTGCACGCCGGGGTTTTGCTACGCTACGTGCCCATGACGGCGAATCGGCTGACGGGTATTGTCTCGCGGGGTGGATCGATCATGGCGAAATGGTGTTTGGCTCACCACCAGGAGAATTTTTTATATACGCATTTTGATGAAATTTGCGAAATCATGACTGCGTATGACATCACGTTTTCACTGGGAGATGGTTTGCGTCCAGGTTGCATCGCGGATGCGAATGATACCGCGCAATTCGCTGAGTTACACACTTTGGGGGAATTGACGCAAAAGGCGTGGCAACACGATGCGCAAGTGATGATCGAGGGACCGGGGCATGTGCCCATGCAGTTGATTCAAGCGAACATGGACGAACAGCTTGCCAGTTGCCATGAAGCGCCTTTTTACACATTGGGGCCATTAACCACGGATATTGCGCCTGGGTACGATCACATTACATCGGCAATTGGTGCGGGCATGATTGGTTGGTATGGCACGGCCATGTTGTGTTATGTGACACCAAAAGAGCATCTGGGACTGCCGAATCGCGATGATGTGAAGCAAGGCATGATCGCCTATAAAATAGCAGCGCACGCTGCTGATTTGGCGAAGGGTCATCCGTACGCGCAAATTCGCGATAATGTGATGTCATTGGCGCGGTTTGAGTTTCGGTGGGAAGATCAGTTTAATATTAGTCTCGATCCGGATACGGCACGCGCTTTTCATGATGAAACCTTGCCCAAAGCATCACATAAAACCGCACACTTTTGCAGTATGTGTGGTCCAAAATTTTGCTCGATGAAAATCACACAGGAAGTACGCGATTACGCGGCGGCGCACGGTTTGGCTCCTGATGAGGCTTTGGCGAAGGGTGCCAAAGAACAGTCGGAGCGGTATAACTCTGGAGGACAGCAACTTTATACGGAAACCTGATAGATGATACGGAGGCGTGATCGCTGTGAGGGTGAGGGCTTGCGTGTCGTGTAAAGGTATGTATTCAGTGTATCCGCTTGTGTAGAGTAAAAAATGTGGACATAAAACATGTAATCGTTATACGATGTATTGGTACTGTATAGGGAGGTGAAAAAAACTGATGGAATAATTAAACCAATACTGGGCGATGGGTAGTGTATAATGGCTTATACTACGAAAAAAATAATAACAAGAATTCGTGCCGTCAATATTAATGTTCATGTACTTCGATGCGCGGCGCTGCTTTTATTGCCCCTTCTCTTGTCGTTGTCTCATGATGTTGATGCTCGCGGGAATTATTATGGAGCTATAGATGGTCGGGATGATCGGGGAAGTCGAGAGAGTAATTATCGCCGCGAGACCTGCGATAAAGCGGTTGAGTTTGTTTCTTTATATGAAAGAAAGATGAAGCAGAATTGCGGACGCGATTCGCATTCAACCATATGTGAAAGTTATAAAGATTTGTATCGCTCGTGGTCTGGTGTGCGAAAAAGTTATTGCCAAACCCGTACGTCGAAGGGTCCTTTCCGCTAAATCAAGTGTCGTTATGATCAAGCATTATCGGCTGTGTAAACAACAGTTGAGTAACCAATAAGCGTGAAATATAAATTGAGTCGTAAGCAGCAGCGGTTGGCGACTCTTTTTCCCCCTCTGCTGTCTCTCTGTGCCATCCCTTGTCTACATCTCCGTCAGTATGAGCTTGGTTTTTGTCGTATTACTGATCACCACCCGTATCCTGTGCCGCGCTGATTGCGTGCTGAAAGTTGAAGCGCTATGGTGTGTGGCCGTCAAAGGTGTATGGGATATTGAGAAAACAAATAAAAAACAGTAGCTTGATGCGATCTGAGCTGTGGCGCATGGGAAGATCTGTTGGTGCTAGGCTGTAAGAGATTCGTTGTGAATTGTGAGTGTATACTGTACGAAATAGAAAGGACTTATCATACTGATACAGACCACTGTTTTGCTATGTGGGTCGAATAAGGATAGAGTGATCTGGGTGTTTTACAGTAGTAATGTGCTTGGTTTAGTCGTAAAAGCCAATGAGGGAAAACACGTAACCACTTAACTTAAACCACTTAACTGAATAAGCAGCGTGCCATTTTTGCTGAAAACGGATACCACATCTTGAGTTGAGCTATGAGACTGCCGTTGACCAAACAAGAGAAGTACGTACCCAATTTGAATCAGCTGATGAGGCTGTGTACGGTCAATTATATCCAGCTCTTAAAGTTGTTTCCCTGTGTTCGGCAATTTCAAAAAGGTGAGCAGAAGCAGTTTTGTTTGGCGCACAGTCAAGGCGCTGTGGTGACGTGTACGGTAACGGAAGCCGCGCCGTATACAACCTTTCTGACCTTTACTCAAGAACCACAGCACGTGCCGAGGGAGGAGGAGGTGGCTCAGGATGTGTTGATGAGTTTATTTTTGACCATCCGTGTTCGCCTTTATCATGATGCTCAGCTGGCGGAGGTGGTTGATGCGCAGCAGGACATGATCCTACCTGGTCGATGTGCGTATCCCAATTCGCGCTTGTTTCAAGTGGATGAAAAGGCGCAGTCAAACCGTTTTTTCAGTGAATGGTTGACGCATTGTAAGAAGCATGGTTTGGCCATTTCCACTGGGAGCAGCATTTACTACTGAGTTTGAGTGTGTATGACAAAGCCACTGTGTATGACAAAGCCGCTAAGAGTTGTACAGGTTTCCGATAGCCATTTGTCGCGTGATGTGGCATCGTGTGCGCATCGCGTCAAGGTTGATCAAAGTTTGTCATCGGTGATAGCCTTAATACGCGAAGAGCAGCTTGCGACAGATCTTTTTTTGGTGACTGGCGATCTTTCCCAGGATGGTTCTGTTGAGTCATACCGCCGCTTTTTTGAGCAATTGATGGTGTTTAAAAGGCCGATTTATGGATTGCCGGGTAACCACGATGTTGTGGATGTGATGCGATCTGTAGCGCCAAATCCTTTGCACATAAGCCCGTGTTCGCTTGATCAGAAAGGCTGGCGTATTATTTTGCTCAATTCATGGTCGGGTCAGCGGTATGGCGAGCTGTCGGATGATCAATTGTGCTTTCTTGATCACGCGTTACAGGGCAGCGTGGCGGCGGGTTCTTATCATTGCATGGTGTGTCTGCACCATCATCCTGTCCCGTTGAACAGCGCTTGGTTGGATCGAGAAGGGCTGAAGAACGCGTATCGTTTTTTCGAGGTTTTGGATCGTTATGATCACGTAAGAGCTGTGGTATGGGGGCACGTTCATCAAGGTTTTCATGGGTGGCGTCGAGAGGTGGCGTTGTTTGCTGCTCCAAGTACGTGTTATCAGTTCAAACCGGAATGTCGCGAATGCAAAGTGGATGATCTTGCACCCGGATATCGCTGGTTTGATTTGTATCGGAATGGCCGAATTGAAAGCGCAGTTTCGCGCGTGCGGACAGGAGTTTTGGGTTAAACGGCGCCACAGAACAGCGATGAGGCGACGATCCTCCTGGATGTAACGCAACGTGGATGATATGTTGTGAGCGCGGATCTTGGGATCGTGTAAAAATAGGGATTAAAAGGGATTGAAACAGGTAGCGTGTTTTTGTGGTTAGAGCGCATTTAGTTTATTTGCACGGTCTGCACAGTTCCCCGGAGTCAAAAAAAGCGCAAACAGTGATGGCGTTTGTGCGATCTTGGCGTCCAGAGGTGGCAATACACGTGCCGCAATTGCATTACGATCCGGATAAAAACTGGGACACCTTGCAGCCTCTGATGTCTGACTTACGTCAAGGCCAGAATACCGTGGCGCTGATTGGCAGTTCCATGGGGGGCTATTACGCGGCGTGCTTGGGGCAGCATTACGTGCTGCGAACCGCTTTGGTGAATCCGGTAATTGATCCACAGAAGCTGCTGTCGCGGTGTCGAGATGAGTTCGTGCACGAAAAGACGGGTGAACGTTATCGGTTCACGGAAGCGGATGCGGCCAAGTTTGTGCGTTGGGGGACGGTGTCTGAGTCGGCGTGTCGCAATACCCTGTTGTGTCTGGGGTTGCGCGATGAGGTCCTGAGTCCGCAGTGGGCTTTGGAGCGACTGGGCACGTGTCGACGCATCATTGATCCCAGCGGAGATCATTACTTCTCCCGTTTTTCTACTATCCTGCCCGAAGTGATGGATTTTCTATTGCCCGTTTCCTAATGGATCGGCGGGTTTCATGAATCGCCTGTTGGCTTACACTGAAAATTGTTGAGGAGTATTGGCGTGAGTCGTTCCTACACGGCAGAGGATATTGAGGTTTTAAGTGGTTTGGATCCGGTGCGTCGTCGTCCGGGTATGTATACGGATACAACGCGACCCAACCATTTGGCTCAAGAGGTTGTTGATAACAGTGTGGATGAGGCGTTGGCGGGCCATGCGGATCGCATCACCGTTACGGTTCATCAGGATGGCTCGTTGGAAGTCGAAGACAACGGTCGCGGTATGCCGGTGGATCTTCACCCCGAAGAAGGGGTGCCCGGCGTGGAGTTGATTCTCACTCGTTTGCACGCGGGCGGGAAGTTTTCCAATAAAAACTATCAGTTTTCAGGTGGTCTACACGGTGTGGGTGTGTCCGTGGTAAACGCGCTGTCTAAACGGTTGGACGTGACGATTCGACGGGGCGGAAAAGTATATCGCATGGCGTTCAAATCTGGTGAAAAACACTCAGATCTGAAGGTGGTGGATACATGCCCGAAGCGCGAGTGTGGAACCGGCGTGCGCTTTATGCCGGATGCGTCGTATTTTGATACGGCAAAATTTGCGGTGCCGCGGTTGGCGCATTTGCTGCGAGCCAAAGCGGTGCTGTGCCCGGGTTTGACGGTGACCTTGGATGATCAGCTTGGTAAAACCGAGCAATCCTGGTGTTACGAAGGGGGCTTGGTGGGTTATCTGCACGAAGCGCTTGGGGAGACGCCACGATTGCCGGAAACCGCGTTTCATGGCGAAATGGAAGGTGGTCATGAA
>JARRRL010000025.1:0-14404 GCA_037380725.1 Gammaproteobacteria bacterium
AAAGGAGATTTGTGTCCACAGTGCTCTGCGTGGACCTTAGGGGCTAAATCACCGTTGGTTTTCTTACGCGTCACGGCGTGCGCCCCGTACAGCGCCACCAAACATGTTATTGAGCAACTCCAGTGCTTTGGCTAAAATGACATGAAAACAGGATATTCAGAGCAATACAGTTATCTTCTTGGTTGGCCATGCTTGCAATTGGTTCGTTGATGCAGCGCATAAACCAACTGATGGAGCTCAGCCGACTTCGGTTAGATCGTTGTGGATATCAATTATGTTGAATGATGGCCACAAGTAAATATTTTTACTGTATGTATTTTATGCGTTGCGATAGAGGTGAGGGGTATGTTGTAGTGAAGGGAATGTGGGTGTCCAGTTGTTTTTGTGAGTTGTTTTTGTGAGTTGTTTTTTTGAGTTGTTTTTTCTGCCTGTGTACTTGTGGACGATTCCTGCAGACCGACTCAAGCTTTGTGCGGGATGTGATGTATGGATGAGCCATGGATAACGATAAGACGTTGCCCACAGCTCACCCACACTCCTGAGCCTATCGATCACAAGGCGCACAGACTCAGGAGACAAATAAACGTTATCTAAAATTTTTAAAAAAATGTCTCGATTCTGAGGGCTACTTTAGTCCCCGGAGCGCATCATTCGCCTCGAAGCAACCATCCCCGCCAGACCCAAAACCAGCAACGAGAACAGGGAGGGATCAGGCACCTCCACTACTTGCGCTACCACCGGTTCCGGAATGAGCTGATTAGCATCAATACTGCTGAAGGTTTGAATAATGAGTGGGTCTTGAAGATCAATTGTAAAAAATGAGTTGGTGCCAAATGGGTCAGTGGTGGCAATCGTGTCTCCGCTATCATCCAGGAGATAGAACGCGAAATTGTCCGGGAATCCTCCATCAAAGTTACTTGAGATATCGATCGAGAAACTCAAGAAGTTTCCTGCTGTGAACTTCTGATCGAACGAGTTGAAGAAGACAGTGTCCACCAAAGATACGGTGGAATTCATATCTCCCGATGCACCTCCTGTGAGATTGGGTGCACCGGTAATCCCGCCACCATTGAACATGAAATTGCTGACGCTTACCGTGTTATTGGTAACGCCGTCTCCGTCGATCAGGTCGAACGCTACCGAATGCGTTTCCCCGCTGATTGAAGTGGTATCCAGCGTCACATTGAAAATAGCCGTGGCATGGGTTACTGCGGTGCCCAGCCCTAACCATAAGCCAACAGCTAGGGTAGCTGCGTGTATCAATCTATTTCTGGTCATCACTAGTGCCTCTTGTTGCGCGGTCGAGAAGAGAGACAGCTACTATCTGCCCCTGCACGTCAACCGATATTTGTTAATCAAAACAGATGAATTAAAACATCCCCGAGAAGATCGCAGGAACGTAGGTAATGCTCTCAAACGTGGGATTGTCGAAGTTGAGCAGAATACGCGCGCTTTCACCTTGACTTAGGCCGTCACTTCCCGTTCCCAAGGTGACAAACGGATCTCCATCTGGTGTCGTTCCACTGGAATTCACAAGCGTTGCGTTATGACTGAGGTCATCCAGTACGAGTGAAACCGGACCCGAAATATCGATTTCGCTCGTGTTCCGTACGGTCACCTGTTGTACGAACTGCCTGGTGCGGCGGTCAAACCTGAATCCTGATCGGGTGATATCGACAGTTGTGGTGACGTCGAACACGGTTTGGATTTCACCCAGAGCGGCATCCGCCTGAACCAACCCGAAGCCAGTTCCGAAATCAAAGCCCGTATCAAACCCTGGCGTGACTGGATCATCCATATCGATTGCCGTGTTCTGTAATTCGGCATTGATCATAGCAGTAGTGATTCCGGGTCTCAGCTGATGAATCAACGCGGCAACACCGGACACGTGTGGGGCAGCCGCCGACGTGCCGAAGAAGTTGGGGAAACCATTGTCTTCATCATCGCTGCCAAAAAATGAGTTATCGCCGCCATCTGGTCCTACGACCAAAGGATTCTGACGAACATCCGGTGTTGCTAGCCGGTTTCCGGCAGTATCAAACAGGATAGGGCTCCCACCAGCCGATGAGGATTCTTCAATGACAGGCGGGTTCACGCCAAACTCAGGCGTCATCTGATAGAACGCCGCGCCAACACCCGATGCGCCGACAGCCAAAGGGTGACCGTAAGAGGCGCCCGTTTGGGTATCGAACTCATCGTAGGTGAGGACTTCATTGGTATCGATGGTCTTCATCAAACCCGGATTTGGACCGCTAAAATGGACGATGACCAAATTGAATGTCGTCTCAGTACCCGTGTTCTCATAAACCAGGAGCTCGAGTGGGTCTAGACCTAGGTTATTGTCACTGGCGAAAGCCAGTGGCGGTTGCGAGGTATCACAGGAGGCACCGTAGAGGAGAATATCCAGGTCACTCGCTGAGCCCGGTGCTCCACTGACTGAGAAGAATGGCTCGTCCCATTGAAAACTGATGGATATGCTCTCTCCAGCTGGAATGGTGACCTGCTGGCAGATGTCCACGCCTGCCCCCGGATCGAAGTCATGCGCCACCTGATTTCCGTTGCCAAAATTGACGGTCTGACCACTAGGACTGAACGACGCCTCATAAGCCCTACGGGCGGCATTTCCTGTGGATGTGAAATAGGATACGCCCTGAGCGGCCACCTGATTGATCGCTTGAGCGACCATGCCATCCTGGTAGAACGGTTCGTCAGCAGTGCTGATGTCATCGTTGATCACCGTCGCACCATCGGCAGCAAGCGCCAGGATGCCTTGAGCGAATACCGCTTGACCACCGAATGCCGTGTGGAACGACAGTGCGGCACCTGGCGCAACATCATGAATGATTTCCATCATTGCGCGGCCTTCGTCACTCCCCCCTGGGCAGGGTCCTTCCATGATAACGTTGACGTTGGCAGGCAGGTCGCCAGTTGCCACACCCGCAGCGGCGCTGCCGAGACAGTTATAGCTGTCTGACAGGGTGCCAACCTTGACGCCCGCACCGTCAACATTGAACATGGTGCGCGCCAGGTCAGATCGCATGGATGTATCGCCCTGACTTGTGATACTCCCGGCATGCTTGGTTATGTAAGAAGGTCGAACGAGTTGCAGGGATGACAGATCTTTGAGCGCCGGAATTGCCGACAGCGGTAGGCGGCACGAAACCATACCTCCGAATACCGTGATGTCTAGTGCGCCAAGCTTTTCCAGATCTCCCGCCAGCGTCATGGGGTCGCCCGATGCAGCGGCGTCGATAACGACGGTCTCAGCAACGATTCGTATCTGTGAATTGGATGGGTTGAAAGTCGCGACCGACTTTTGCGTGCCTTCCTGTTCTAGAAAGGCCTGGTACTGCTCGTGCAGGTCGATCAGACTGCCGCTCACGTTAGCCATACTCGCTTTCGAAGGCCACCGGCTGCTCGGCGACGACTCTTCGCTGTGAGTGGTGATGGGCAAGGCGGTCGCGACAATGGCAAGCGCACCCATCCCAAGGACTGACCTGTTAACACAAACCAGCCAGTTGCGAATTAATTTACTCATGAAGAATAACTCCTTTTACTCATGAAGAAAAACCCCTATACCAATGCGGGCCCCTTGCCCGTGGATGTAGCGTATGTAGGAGTAGGATTTGACGCGACAGCTCCGTGCCAATGCGGATCCAGCCTGCGTGCGCCCGAATCCGCTGCGTGACGTTAAGCACACACTGTGCCAGAAATTAAAACAAGTTATTGGTCAGAAAGTTATAAATATATTTACCAGTTTACCGGTCGGTAAATGTAAAAAATATCGGCAATGCAAGACACGTCAGTGGATCGGAAGGGGAGCTAAACTAGCGAGTAATTTTGCAGCAACAATTCTCTCAATTTAGAAAAATCATAAATCAGAAGTCAAAAACTAAACGGATGTTTTTATACCCAAAGCGTTTTTAACGCTTCATATGTTAGTCAAAAATTTTTCATAACTCAGAATTGTAATCGAAAAGTTTATTTTAAATCATGATGTTAAACCTAAATTTCAAACGCTTTGGGTCTATCATAAAAACGCAGAGGTATTCAGAGAGGCGACTATAAAATTTTTTCAGGGAATAGGTGATCGTAAAAAAGAACTAGTTACTCTACTTGATGAAGGATTTCAGGGTTTTTGACCGATCGTTGAAAACCTAAATTTCAAACGCTTTGGGTATAGAAAGATCTTCGGAGTCATTCAGACCTGAAGCATGTGTGAATGTCTTACGTCGAAACGTGGGAGATCCTGATTTGGATTCGATTCGTTCCATAATCGGGTTAAGCTTGGGGACGTTCAGTGGGCATAGCCCAAACTGTTTAAATTAAATGCTTGTTAAAACAACGCAGGAAAAGTATGAGGGTGATCTAAAAAATTGGAGTCTATGTTTTGATGGCTATTTTTGCGGCTGTTATTGCAGGAAGATAAGGCGTGCTATACGATCAAATCAGTTGTACATATTCTCAATTGAAGCGGTACTGGTACCATAGGGAAAGGTGTTCATTTCGTTGTTACATCCTAATTCCCTTCCAGTGTTTCTCTTTGAAAGTCTTGTGTCGTTTGATGCATCGTGGCACTCTGGCCTCGGTGTCATGTGTTGGGTTTGGTGTGGTGGCTGGTGTGGCTTTTGCTGCCGGTGTCACCAAGGGTTTTAGGCTCCGCTGCGGCTTGGCAAGTCACAGCGGTTGTGGCCAGGTGCCACGTTCTATAACATGTGCTTATTGGTTGCCTGCTTCGCAGGCTGGGGCCACCGTTCTTGCGCCTGCATGGCGGCCCCAAAAGCAAGCGTTATGTCATTCAAGAAATATCACCATTTTAGTAGGGGAATAGCATGAAACTAGAGTCAATTGCTTTGCATGAAGGTTATAAATCCGAAGAAACAACTAAAGCCGCAGCTGTTCCGATCTATCAGACAACGTCTTATACGTTTGATGATACTCAGCACGGTGCAGATTTATTTGACCTTAAAGTACCGGGTAACATTTACACGCGCATCATGAACCCAACAACAGGCGTGTTGGAGAAACGCATAGCGGCAATGGAGGGTGGTATTGCTGCCCTTTGTGTTGCCTCAGGGATGGCCGCCATTACATACGCCATTCAATGTATCACCGAGGTGGGTGACAATATCGTCAGTACTAGCCAGTTGTATGGAGGCACATACAACCTGTTTGCGCATTCTTTGCCTAGGCAAGGGGTTGAGGCGCGTATGGTCTCCTATGACGATTATGCAGGCTTTGAAAAAGCCATTGACGAAAATACCAAAGCGGTTTTTTGTGAATCTATTGGCAATCCGGCAGGCAATATAGTTGATATTAAGCGTTTAGCGGAAATTGCTCATAAACACGGTGTGCCTTTGATGGTGGATAACACCGTAGCCACTCCCTTTCTGTGCAGACCATTTGATTTAGGGGCTGATATAGTTATCCATTCCTTGACCAAATACATTGGCGGCCATGGCACCTCTATTGGTGGCGCGATAGTTGATTCAGGAAAGTTTGACTGGGTTGCAAACAAGGTTCGATTCCCCGTTTTGAACGAACCTGATCCTTCTTATCATGGCGTTGTCTACACAGAAGCTCTGGGCCCGGCGGCGTATATCGGACGTTGCCGTGTGGCACCGCTGAGAAATACTGGTGCGGCGTTATCACCCATGAATGCATTTCAATTTCTGCAAGGGCTAGAGACTCTTGGGTTGCGCATGGAGCGTCATTGCGAAAATGCTGAAAAACTGGCTGAGTACCTTCGGCAGCATAAAAAAGTGGAGTGGGTGAATTATGCTGCTTTACCCGATAGCCCTTACTTTAACATTTGTAAAACAACGACCAAGGGTAAAGCTTCAGGTATTTTAAGTTTTGGCATTACTGGCGGTATTGAAGCCTGCACCAGGTTTATTGATTCACTTGAAATGATATTGCGCCTTGTCAATATCGGTGATGCTAAATCTTTAGCGTGTCATCCTGCATCAACTACTCATCGGCAGTTGAATGAGAAAGAGCTAGAGTCTGCTGGTGTGAGTGCAGATTTGGTGAGGATCTCTGTAGGTATTGAGCACATCGATGATATTATTGCAGATGTTAGTCAGGCTTTAGAAAAGGTATAACAATTTATGACTGAGGGCAATTATTACCCAAAAGCCATTTGACAGTTTCGCATAACTTGAGCCCAGTGGCGATTCAAGCGCTCGTACATTGAGCGAGGAAACCGAATCGCCACTGCCAGCGCTGCTGGCCGACAATACACCCGGGCATGATCATCGTGATTTAGGATAAATAGCTAAACTATTTAGCTTGCATTCCCACACGGGTCATATTTCCCCACACTTGTTTTTTGAGTATAAAACGCCACCATCCAATGATACGCCATATATTATTATACTGGCGATAGCCGAAATTCTCGATGATGGCAGCAAATCCAAGTATCAGCAATCCTTTGGCATGGCTGAATCGCTTGAGTGATATTTCTTCCAGTACCAGTGACATGGTGCTGATAAAGACTCCAAATACAAAAAACAAGCATAAAAATGCAATCATGAATTCAGCATTCAATGCGCCCAGAAGATAAAAAAGTGGCAGAAGCACATACCCAGCCAGTTCCGCTAATGGACCTAATATGTCAAAGATAAAAATTAATGGGTAGGCAATCAGACCAATGCGTCCATATTTCGGATTCAGGAACATTTCCCGATGCTTAAAGAATACTTCAAGGCTTCCTTGCTGCCAGCGTATTCGCTGACTGCTGAGTACCTTCATTGTTTCCGGCACCTCCGTCCAACATACGGGCTCTGGTACAAAACGCATTTCATAATTACGTTTATTTTTTCGGCAATATTTATGAATATTCATTACCAACTCGAAATCTTCACCAATGGTTGTTGAGCTAAAGCCGCCAACATGGACGGCAATATCACGTCTGAAAACAGCAAATGCGCCGGAGATAATGGTTAAAATTCCGATACGACTCCATGCCAGCCTTCCCATCAAAAAGGCACGTATATATTCTATGACCTGAAACAGTGGGAGTAACTTACGTGTTAGTCGCACCTGTTTTATCACGGCATTTTCTACGTCACAGCCATTTAGAATACGTACAGTACCCCCGGTAGCAACGACTTCATCCGGCTTATCGATAAAGGGTTGAACTGTCTTAAGCAACGCAGAAGGGTCAAGAAGGGAATCTGCATCCAGTGTACAGAAAAGAGGGTTGCGAGAAACATCAATGCCTGTATTTAATGCATCGGAGCGTCCGCCATTCTCCTTGTCCACGACCACAAGATTTGGATAAATAGAAGAGGTGTAGATGCCCCGAATTTCTTTATGAATAAGGTGATTTTCATAGAAACGATCTGTTTTTTCTAGTTGGTATTGATCTATCAATACCTGAAGTGTGCAGTCTTTGGAGCCGTCATTAACCACGATCACTTCAAAGGATGGATACTGTGTACCCAAAGTTGCCATCACCGTATTGGAGATCGTTACCTCTTCATTATAGGCGGGGATAATAATACTGATAGGCAGCGTAATGTTGGATGTTACCAGCCACCAGGTGTGTTCGTCTTGTCGACGCAACTTCATGCGAAGGAGTTCCATGGCCGCAAGTGGAATCTGTAATAAATAAATAAAATTCTGAAATAACCCCAGTGCCAGAATACCATAAGAGAAATATACAATCTCGGTATGAAAGAGCTGTGTAAATTCTCGTGCGGGATCAAGCCATTCCATGTGCGTCCTCCCAGGATGAGTCCCTGTACTCTGACAAAATCATTTTGGCGCGTGCAGCACTTAAATCATCCTTTTTAGCCAGCGTTTCCAGTAGCTTTCTTCCAACAGTACCGTATGTAAGTAATATTTGGCCGGAACGCAGCCCCACCAGCCAGTTTTCGTCTTTAAGAAGGGTGCGGAGTATCTCAGCGGGTAAAGGGCTACAATGGCTGGCACAACTGGCGGTATATTGACGTACCCGCCAATCACTATCGCACATTCCAGATTTCAGTAATGAGGCATCAACCGGTTCTTTTGCCTCAAACAAAGCAAGATAGGCCAATGCTCTCAATTCATCATTTTTATGATGGCACAATGCTGTTGCGGCAGAAATAATCTGTTCGATGCTATCGGTCTGAATAAGCGCCATTAATAAAGCAATCTTAATGCGCAGGGGAATATTTTTTTGTTTAATATAACTCGCTAACTGTTCAGAAATATTATTACCGAAACGTTGAAACACATCACTCATGAGTGGAACAGAAATATTCTTCTGCCGTTTAAATACTCTAATTATTACGGGTAATAGGGTTGTATCTTTTGTGTGTGCCAAGGCTTCTACCGCAGCGTATTGTACCAACGGATGATTGTCTTTTAATAAATCTATTAATTCTTGCTTAACGCGCTTGTCAAGCCAGTGCGCAATTAAATTGATGGCAGCGATTTTGCGTGGCCGATTCCGGTTGTGTAATTTTTTCAGTGCCCATTCATATAATCCGATTTCTTTTAGGGAATCCAATAGCCGTTGATAGGAGCCACCCTTAAGTGTGCGCAATAAAGTAGGAACGACTTCTGCTACCCGTTCCATATCCTTCTCTGTTTTAAGAAGGGTGTTTCTCAGGTCCTTGAGAGGGTTTGATAAATGAACAAGCAGTTGCTGCTGAATTTCCTTCTGTCGTGTTAATTTTCTATCTTTAATGCGATCTCTGAAGAATCGTAAGCCCACGAGTGTAAAGAATACAGTGAGTGATAGAGCGCATGAAATCAATGTTACCGGCCATACATAGCTACTCACAATTTCGTTAAATGAAGGCATCTTCAGGCCCTCTTTTTTGCATAGTATTATCCAGTGTGTCTGCTAAGACGACAATGGGGGTGCTAATTAGCAAATAGTTAGACATTAAAATTTTACCGAGATAGCTGTTGAAACGATATGACGGATGAAAGAATTTTCCCTGTCTTCTCTGGCGTAGGAGGCATGCACAGCGATCCGAGGAGTCATTTGATAAGAGAATCCCCCGAAATGGGCCTTGGTATTAACGGTCAGAAAATCTTCCGTCTCAGGTGCATTACTTAACCCAGAAAAAATTCGCAGTTCAGGAAGTGGCGTTTGCCAATCCAGACGGGTTGACCATCCTTCCAAATGTTTATTGTTTTCATCGATGACATTGATCTGGTTGGCATGAACTTGCCAGTTATCAAGAAACTGATAGCGTATTCCTGGCTTGATAACCGTAGTTTCAAGCGTTGTGTAGCGATCATGTTGAAAATGCACCATCAACCACGTGTTGCCCAGATGTTTATGGTCAAAAATAAGCCGTGCTTCCCCACCGGTTTTAATACGCCATTTAGGGATAAACATGGAATCCGGTGTATAGCCAACACTGATGTGTCCGTTGTAGACATCATTAAAAATATGGACGATACCTAATTCATAATGCTCATTATGCACTTTTCTACGCTCTATATTTTCAGTACGAAAATGGACAAGCGTATCATCTCTCATCCAGTGACCAATTTGCAGGAAATACTGATGCCAGTCCGGCTGTGGACGGCGAGAAAAATCACTGTTCTCATAGCCAAAATCCATTTGCGACTTGAAAGATTTTGGATCGGGTGGGGCATTCTTGGCCCGTGTTATAGAAGCAGCCAATGCCTGGGCATCTGCATAATCGGGATGCGCTGCAAGCACTTCCTGCACCATGGATTCCGCTAATTCATAATTTTGATTCCAGCTGTGCAAACGAGCAAGCTCGAGCCGAATATCATGATTTTCCGGTGAGAGGGCTAATGCCTTCTCCTGTGATGCCATTGCCTCAGCACGCTTTTCCTGAAAACGCTGCACCAACCCAAGCTGGAACCACAGTTCGGCGTTATTCTGGTCTTTTTCAATGAGGGAGAGAAAAAGCTTCTCAGCGCTCGCGTAATTGCCTTCTTTTTTTAGCGTTAATGCCTGTTCATAAGAAACCGGTTCCGCCCTAATGGGGGAAGCATATGAGATGAACAATAGGATAAGTAGAGCGCAGGTTATATCACACAGTTTTACGACGCCGTAAAATGCCTGAAACCCTTGCCGCCACTTCATCCACATCAAACGGTTTTGTAATGTAGTCATTCGCTCCGCTTTCCAATCCCTGTAAAATATTTTCCTGCTGCCTTTTTGCTGTTAATACCACAACAGGCATATCTGCTGTTGTGGGATTATTCTTGATCTGCTTTAGTACGGCCAGACCGTCCATCCCCGGCATCATCATGTCCAGTATGGTCAGATCAGGTTGCTCCGCTTGCATGCGTGCCAGTGCTTCATTGCCATGTTTTGCCGTCAAGACTGTATATCCCATACGGTGAAAACGCTGTGATAACAGGTCGCGAATCAATTCATCGTCATCTGCTACAAGAATACGGGTTTTATGACGTTGCAAGATGCTTAAAATACGGTTAACTAATTCCGACAACTGAAACGGTTTTGTGATGTAATCCAATGCTCCGGAAGAAATGCCCTTAATGACATTTTCATCCTCATCCCGGCGTGTTAGCATAATAATGGGTATTGTCTGAAACTCTGGGTCGGATTTGAGCGTTTCCAAAACCTCAAACCCGGTCATCTTCGGCATATTTACATCCAGAACAATCAGATCGGGTTTATCAGCAAAAGAATGCGCCTTTATCCATTCTAATATATCAAGCACTTTTTTGCCGTTTTCCGCCTGTATAATTTTACACTTTGCCTGCTGCAAACCATACTTTAACAAGTCACGCACCAGTTCATCGTCATCAGCTACCACTAGAGTGAAGTCGTGGTCTTTGGTCGTGCCGTTGCTTTTTTCAAAAACAGGATACCCTTTTCCATCTGGCTTTAACTCTGTCTTAACAATAGAACGGGCTTCCTTCAGGAAAACTTGGAAAGCGTTTATCAATTCTTTATAAATAGTTTTAAGAGGCGTCCCTTTCATTAATTGGTTGAGATAATGTTCAACCTGCGCGGCGTAATTATTTAATTCAGGAAAGCCAAACGTTTGCGATGAACCAGCAAGCTTATGAATGCGTGTACGAATATCCGACAATTCTTCTTTGTCGGGACTGACTTTATTTAATTGGATCGTAAACGCTTCAAATAAAGTAATCCAATTCTGTAGCCTATGCAAAAAACGCTGCTGAATTTTTTCTACTATGTCAGATGGGTCACCGTGCTGTTTTGATAAGCCAGTCGGACCTAATTCCACAGCGTTTTGCTTATGCGCTTCACTCTCCCTTTGAAAATGGGTTGCTAATAAATTAGCAATTTGTTCTGCCGGCATATCGTTCTTTTTTAGAAAAGCCAGTGGAGTATATTTTTTTGATTCTTTTTCCATGGCTTCTGTGCGATTTCCACTCAAGAACAATATAGGAAAATTTTTGCTGATGGATCGAATATGCGCTGCTACCTCTGTTCCTTCTCCATCCGACAAATGCCAGTCCGTAAGAACCGCATCATATGTTTGTGGGTCAAATGTTTGTTTTGCTGCTTTCACGCTTTCCACGGTATCTGCAGTTACGTTATACTCCTGCAGATGAATTGTTAGCAATTCTGAATAATCCTCATCATCATCTACATAAAGAATATTCCCTCTATTTGTCATGTGGCAAGTCCTTCCTTGAAATTGTAAAATAAAAGGCTGTGCCTTTTGTTTTTTCGGATTCACACCAAATATTGCCACCGTGCCGCTCAACAATTTTTTTGCAGGTGGCGAGCCCAAGGCCGGTGCCAGGATATTTTTCTTCATTGGGCGAATGAAGCCTTTTGAATGGATTAAATACTACCGTGTAAAATTTTTCTGGAATTCCGATGCCATTGTCTTTTATGGAAACGCAGCACGTGCCATCTCTCATTTCGGCGCTGATGTGTACAGTGGGTGTTTCTTGATCGCAGTATTTAATGCCATTGCCGATAAGGTTTTGTAAAAGCTGTATTAATTGAGGTAGGTTTCCTGTTACTTCTGGCAATGTATCGTGAGTGATGTGAGCATTACGTTCTTTGATCACAAGACTAAGATTTTCAAGGGCATGGTGTAATGCCGATTCCAGTGAAACGGTTTCAAATGTAATATCATTTCGGGTTACCTTGTTATATTCATTCAGCGTTTCAATAAGTGCTTGCATTCGCTTGCCAGATTTATTCACGCGTTGACAATATTCACTTACTTTTTCATGTTCTCCCTTCTCAACAGCTTTTGTAATAAGATCGCTAAATCCCCGTATGTTTCTTATGGGAGCAACAAGATCGTGTGCTAATATTTCAGCAAAATTTTCTAATGCTTCTCGTTGTTCGTTTACCTGTCTATTTAAATTAGCTTTTTCCAATGCATTTTCAACTAAGTGTTTAATAGACTCTGCTGTGATGGCTCGCTTTGGGATATAGTCAGAGGCTCCGCGCTTGATGGCTTCAGCAGCTACCATTTCATCCCCTTGTCCCGTTGCCATGATGATCGCCATATACGGTATTTTTTTATGAAGTAATTCCACTCCCACCAATCCGTTTTGTCCGGGCATTTGGTAATCCAGTATGGCACAATCAAACGATTGATTCTCACAAACAGTTATCACTTCATTCATATTCACCGCTTCTGTGATTTCACATGATAGTCTGGCTTGTTTTAATGCCCGTTTGACCTGCTTGCGATCACCATCATCATCGTCGGCTATTAGTATCGAAAAAGTCTTTACTGACATTTGATCTCACTTGGTTTACTGATTTGGCAATTCGACGAGCTTCCAGTAACTATCAATCATGCTCACCAAATTGAGAAAATCCTGCCCGGCTGTTTCTTTTACAATGTACCCCGCCACGTTCAATTCATATGCTTTTGCCTTATCCTCCTCGCTTTTAGAAGTACTAAGAATAAAGACAATACTTTTTTTCAATTCCGGGTCTTTTCTTAATTCCTGAACAAATTGGATACCGTTCATGCGTGGCATGTTTAAATCCACCAATAATATGTATGGTGTAGGTATTTTTTCTTTACCACTTTCTCCACGTAGAATCTCTAGCGCTTCGATACCATCGATTGCCCGTACAATGGGATTGACAACTTTTGCCTTGGAAAAGGTGCGTTTGACTGCTTTGGCGTCACCATCATCGTCCTCCACTAAAAGAATATTCAATGGTCTTGTCTTGTCTTTTTTTAATAATATTTCTACCATAATGGTATCCTTATTGGTTGACTTGCAATTGTTCTTTCGGCCAGATGAAACGGAAGGTGGCACCTTGACCTTCCTCTGACTCCAGTGTGATAGTACCGCCAAAATGCTCAATGTGTTTTTTCACCATTGCAAGTCCCATGCCGCTGCCCTCCACCTGATCACGAGGTTTTAATGTCTGGAACATATTGAACACCTGCTCCTGAAATTCCGGTGCAATACCAGGACCGTCATCAGTTACGGTAAATACATAGCGGCTTCCTTCATCTCTGATGTTAACCTCTATGGAGCCTTTGTCTTTATCGTGATGCTTAATAGCATTGCTGATAAGGTTGAGCAGCACATGCTGCAACGGCATGCGAGGTAGCTTTATGCTATTAAACTCAGGACTGAACTGAACGGAAAATGATTTTGGTGGCGATAACAGTTGTACTATATCTTTGCCAAGCGCATCCCCTGATATAATTTCACCGTAACTACCATCCACCTTACGTCCGATACGCGAATATTCCAGCAGATCATCCAGCAGTTTTTCCATGCGCGATACGCGGTTACGCAGCAATTCCATGCTTTCGCGCGTATCGTCATTTAAATACTCCTCTAAATCCTGCTCCAGCCAGCGTGAAGCGTTGTCAATCACCCGAAGCGGCGCTTTGAGGTCATGTGAAGCGACATAGGCAAATTCATCCAATTCCTTGTTGGAAAGTTCCAACGCCCGGATGAGTTTTTCACGTTCGGCTTCCGCTGCTTTTTTCTTCGTCACATCATGCTTAATGGCTGCGAAATGTGTGGTGTTACCCTGCGCGTCTTTCACCGGAACAATGCTGAGATTAGTCCAATATTCTCTGCCGTCCTTAGCATAATTGATGAGTTCGGTGATAAATGGCTCTTGTTTTTTCAATGCATTCTTCAGTGCGTCAAGCTGCGTACGATCCGTCTTTTTCCCTTGCAGGATGCTCGGCGTTTGCCCGATCAGTTCCTCTGGTTCATATCCGCACATTTCCTTCGAGGCTTTACTGGCATACACAATGATGGGATTATCCACATTGGGTTCAGTGACCAACACAAGATCCTTTGAGTGATCAACAGCCAACTGTAATAACCGCAATTGTTCTTCTGCTTTTTTGAATTGTGTGAGGTCCGTATGCGTGCCGATCATACGAATAGGCGTGCCATCTTCCGCCCATTCTACGACTTCGCCCTTACAGAATACGGTGATTGTAGAGCCGTCCTTGTGGTGATAGCG
>JARRRL010000026.1:0-25954 GCA_037380725.1 Gammaproteobacteria bacterium
GGTTCCTGCCCCAATCCCTTCAAGATGATAAAATGTACAATACGTCTAATAAACAATCAATAGTTGACAAATAATAACCCCTGCTGGACATTCATTCGGCATTCAAAGGAGGGTATAGATCATCGTGTTAGTGAGTTAATCCGTATATTAAGTCGCGTATAACCACCGTCTAGGGCGATCGGGGCAAATACGGATTTTTGTAACTGTAAACACAAAATTTGGCAAAGCGTGAACAGCTGCACCCCTCCCTCGGGCAGATAAGACAATTTAACCTGAAGTGTTCGCGCCTGGTCAACTTCCATTGCGTGTATTCCGGCAAAGAGGGGCGCCGATACCAGGCAAAACGCAAAAGCCCCCCCGCTATCAAGAAAGCTGTCGGTTTTGATTAATATATTACCACTCTATAAAGAAGGGGGCGAAACGGATGAATAACGTCAAATATTCAATAGAACGTGAGCAATCCGTGAAAGGAGTGACAATGGCTGTCGCTTGCACCGCATCAATTATTTTAGGGGTGAGCCGTTAGGTTTTGCGCTGGCCGTCCACTCTCCACTCTGAATTGATGTTTCTCAAATCAACCATCAATACTCAGATCCGAGCGCGGGGTACTGCAGCAGGAGAGGATATACCCCTCGGCCAGATCTTCATCCGTGATGCCGCCGTTGTGCTGCATATCCACTTCACCGGAGACTTTTAAGACTTTGCAGGTGCCGCAGATACCAACACCACAGGCCCTGGGTATATTGAGCCCCAGTCGGTTGGCGGCGGCGTGCACGGTCTCCCCCGGAGCCGCCTGGATACTCATACCGGAAGCGGTGAAGTTGACTGTGAAGGTATCGACATCCTTGATTTCCTCGGTATGTTTGACGGCAAGCTCGGCCTGCTCCAGGGCATCCTGGTTGACGGCCTCGGGCGTGGCCCCAAAAAACTCCTCATGGTAGTAGTTATCCATATCGAAGCCATTTTCAATCAGCAGATCCTTGACGGCCCTCATATAGGGGGTCGGCCCACAGCAGAAGATCCGGCGACTCATATAGTCCGGTACGATCATTTCCAGCTTGGTCTGGTCCAAATATCCCAGGTAGCCGTGCCAGGCATAACCAATCTCAGCGCGCTCGCAGATCACGCTGAGATTGAAGTTGGGAATGCGCGAGCACATGTGTTCCAGTTCACTCCTAAAAATGAGGTCTTTCGGCGTGCGGGCGCTGTGAATGAAGGAAATATCGACATCGGAGTTTGTATCGAAATACCAACGGGCCATGGACATCAGCGGCGTAATGCCCACTCCACCGGAGAGCATCAAGATCTTTTCGGCGGGGTGGTCGATGCAGTTGAAGTTGCCGACCGGACCGTGCACAGCCAGCTCATCCTGTTCCTTCAGATTGTCGTGCAGCCAGTTGGAAACAAACCCGCCCGACACCCGCTTTACCGTGATTGAGAAACTGTATGGCACAGAAGGTGAGCTTGAAATCGTATAAGAACGCATGATCTGCTTGCCATCAATCTCCAGCTCCAGAGTCACGAACTGACCAGGCTTGAAGAAGAACATGACCGACTCTTCCGCGTTGAAGCAGAAGGTTTTAACGTCCCACGTCTCCTGGATGACGCGAACACAACGGACGAGGTGACGACCATTCGCCCAAACCCGAGTGGTGAGTGCGTTGAAGTAGGCTGAGGGCTCGGTGGCATTGGTGATGCTGGTCATGGTTTTTCTCTCCGTTATAGGTGACGCTGCACCAATAGTCTGCGCAGACTCATTTTGGTGAAAATCGCCCTTGTCGAGTTAACCATTTACGACACTCTGTTGATCAACTTCTCCAGCCGCCTAGCCCGTCCGCGACATCCATATCCCACTGAGTCGAATAAAAGCTGTGAATGTCGCAAATAGATAACTGGCCGCTAGGTGACTATCGAGAGTGAAGCGCGAGAACCCTGTGAGCACGAGCTCTGTACACGACAATTTTTAGTTCAAATAACACTCAGATAGTTGTATGGGTCGTAATAGTTGCATGGGTAGTAAATGTTGGGTAAACGGCTTCCACGCCTCACTATGCCCCCCCTCTCTATGACGGTATCCGAGAATGACGGTATCCGAGATGCTCAGCAAGCAAGGCATATCAAAGGCCACACTCTAACAACTGGAAACAACAAGCCAAACAGAGCGGTGGCCTGGGCCTGGGAAGAAACCGACCACAGAACAGTGGCCAGCGAAGGCAAAATTAAATGCCGTGACCGCTACCGCCACATTGACGGAAGCCCAACTGTGTGAGTACTATTGCCAAAGTGAAGGTCTCTATCCCGAGCAAATCAGACGCTGGAAGCAGGAATGTCTCAGTGGTCGCACGCGTTCTGAAATACGGTTTTTTACTCACAAAATCGACCGCTTAAGCAGCATTATTTATAAAGTTATTTATTTATAGAGTTATTTGTAGGGTAAAAAATTGATGCCTATACCGCAAAGCCCCTTTTTTTCAACTCCTGAAAGTGCACTAACATGCACCAAAAATGCACAACATGCACTGTTTTAATGCGCACTTTTATTGCGCTATTTTATTGGCGTATTTAATGCGCTATTTTATTGGCGTAAAACCGGGAGACCATGCTTGATTATTTAACTCATTATTAAAACTCATTCTTGTACGCGTCATGCGTTTCGTGATTCATTCGCTTATTCGCGCGGGCATCATGCATGAACGCGAGGCAGATCGCAAGATATTTAAAAATAGGAGGTTGAAAAATAAGGGTTTGAAAATGGCAATAATGTAATCAATCTATTCCGCACCAGCGACAATTTATCAGTTACGCCTTTGCATAGGACCAATACAATGACTGACCATGACCTTCTCAACCAGAAATACAGCCATATCAGGGAAGCTCAACAGGAAATGAGCCGACTATTGACAGATCGCGCCCACAATTATTCGCTACCCCAAGCACTGTACAACGACCCTTTTCTGTTCCGTATCGATATGGAAGAGGTGTTCCTGAAAGAGTGGCTCTTCGTCGGTATGACTTGTGAAATTCCCACACCGGGCAACTATATAACGGTCGAAGTCGGCCAGAACCCTGTGCTGGTCGTGCGGGACAAGGACGGCGAAGTACGAGCTTTTCACAACGTATGCCGCCATCGCGGCTCTCGGGTCTGCACCGGCAAAAAAGGCAAAGTCGCCAACCTGACCTGCCCTTACCACCAATGGATCTACGACCTAAAAGGCAACCTGATCTTAGCCAGGTCGGAGTCGGACATGGGCGACAGCTTTGACAAAAGCCAATTCGGTTTGAAACCGGCCCATTGCAAAACCGCCGGTGGCTTTATCTACGTCTGCCTGGCCGAAGGGGAACCACCGAAAATCGATTCATATCTTGAGGCCCTGGCCGCCTATATGGAACCCTATGATATGGAAAACGCCAAGGTCGCTACAGAATCGACCCTGGAAGAAAACGCCAACTGGAAACTGGTGATCGAAAACAACCGGGAATGCTATCACTGTTCCGGCTCGCACCCCGAGCTGCTACGCACCCTGCTCGAATGGGACGGCACCAGCGACCCTCGCGCCACGCCCGAGTTTCTGGCCCAATACGAACGCCAGGCTGCGGAATGGGACGAAGAAGGCATTCCCCACAAACACGTCGAATTCGGCCTGCGCAACCGCATCGTCCGCATGCCGTTGAAAGAGGGCACTTCCGTCATGACCATGGACGGCAAACCCGCCTGCACGAAAAAACTGGGCCGCATCAAAAACCAGAATCTTGGCTCCATGCGCATTCTGCACCTACCCAACTCCTGGAACCACATGCAAAGTGACCACGTTATCGTGTTTCAGGTGCAGCCAATTTCCGCCCAAAAAACCCTCGTTACCACCAAATGGCTAGTGCACAAAGATGCACAAGAAGGTGTGGATTACGACCCGGAACGCCTTCGCCATGTCTGGGACCAAACCAACAAACAGGACCGTAACCTGGCCGAGCAGAACCAGTTGGGTATCAACTCCCTGGCCTACCAACCTGGCCCCTATTCCGAAACGTACGAATTTGGTGTTATTAACTTTTTGGACTGGTACAGCGAGGTCGTGCTGCAGAACCTGAGACAAGACGCCTTGTAATTCATTAGCCGGGCAGAAGCCGTCCGACGCCTTTGCCCGGCAATCCCGTCCTATCTCCTGTCGCAAATCATCGTCTCCATGTCGCGCCAAAGCAGACCACCGCACGAGCACAAGCCTACTATCCTTTCCAATCATATCCCGCACCTGGCCCTTCAGGTTTGCACTCACCCAATAGGAATTCAGAGCCATGTTCGACAAGACCAAAACCATTGCCTCTTACGACGACACCCTTTGGGCGGCCATGCAAAAAGAAGCCGTTCGCCAGGAAGACCATCTGGAGCTGATCGCTTCCGAAAACTACACCAGCCCCCTGGTCATGGAAGCCCAAGGCTCCTGCCTCACCAACAAATACGCCGAAGGCTACCCAGCCAAACGTTACTACGGCGGCTGCGAACACGTCGACACCGTTGAACAACTCGCCATCGACCGCGCCAAGGCATTGTTTGGCGCCGACTTCGCCAACGTTCAACCACATTCCGGCTCCCAGGCCAACGCCGCCGTCTACATGGCCCTGCTCAAGCCAGGCGACACCGTCCTCGGCATGAGCCTCGCACACGGCGGCCACCTCACTCATGGAGCTCACGTCAGCTTCTCCGGCAAAATCTACAACGCCATTCAATACGGCCTTAACGAAGCTACCGGCGAAATCGACTACGACCAGGTCGAAGCCCTCGCAAAAGAACACAAACCCGGCATGATCGTCGCTGGCTTCTCCGCCTACTCCCGCGTCGTCGACTGGGCCCGTTTCCGTGAAATCGCAGACAGCATCGGAGCCTACCTGATGGTCGACATGGCCCACGTCGCTGGCCTCGTCGCCGCAGGCGTCTACCCCAACCCGCTGCCGCACGCCCACGTCGTCACCACCACCACGCATAAAACACTGCGCGGTCCACGGGGTGGTTTGATCCTGAGCAAAGACCAACCGGAACTGGAGAAGAAATTAAACGCCGCCATCTTCCCGGCAAGCCAAGGTGGCCCTCTGATGCACGTCATCGCCGGCAAAGCCGTCGCCTTCAAAGAGGCCGCTGAACCCGAATTCAAAGACTACCAGCAACAGGTCGTCCGCAACGCCCAAGCCATGGCCGACGTATTCATCGACCGGGGTTACGACGTCGTCTCTGGCGGCACGGACAACCACCTGTTCCTGCTCAGCCTCGTCAAACAAGGTTTGACTGGCAAAGACGCCGACGCTGCCCTCGGCGAAGCACACATCACCGTCAACAAAAACGCCGTGCCGAATGATCCGCAATCCCCGTTCGTTACCTCCGGCCTGCGCATCGGCTCACCAGTAATCACCACCCGTGGGTTAAAGGAAAAAGAATCCCGCGCACTCGCCGGTTGGATTTCCGATGTATTGGACGGACTTCAGGCAGGCGATGCAAGTTCAGCAATTGAAGAAGTGCGCGCGAAAGTCAGCCAGCTTTGCCTGGATTTTCCGGCTTACGGCTGAGTGTTTGCGGATTCATAAAAGACAAACCAAGGGATAACCAGCGTGGCCATCAGTCTATTTGATATGTTGAAAATCGGTATCGGCCCATCCAGCTCTCATACGGTTGGACCGATGGCCGCCGCACGCCGCTTTGTTCGCGGTCTTAAAAAAGACGACTTGCTCACTCAGGTCACCCGCATCGACATCCAACTGTACGGCTCACTCGGCGCCACCGGCAAAGGCCACGGCACTGGCCCCGCCGTACTCATGGGGCTCGAAGGCCACCAGCCAGACACCATCGATCCCGACATACTGCCCCCTCGCACCGACGAAATCCGCACGCAGAGAGCACTGTCTCTGAATGGCGAGCACAGCATCGTCTTCGATGAGTCCACTGACCTCACCTATCACAAAAAAGAATCATTGCCCTACCATCCCAACGGCATGATGTTCACCGCCTTCGGCAAGCAAGGGGACACCCTCCGCCAACGCACCTACTACTCCGTAGGCGGTGGTTTTGTCGTCGACGAAAAAGCCGCCGGCGCCGACCGCATCGTTGAAGACAACACCCCCTTGCGTTATCCGTTCAAAACCGCCGTCGATCTGTTGGAACAATGCAAGGAACATAAACTCTCCATCGCCGAAATCATGTGGGCCAACGAACAAGCCTGGCGCAGCGAAGATGACATCCGCCAAGGCATTCTTCATCTTTGGGAAGTCATGCAGGAATGCGTTCAAAACGGCATCAAAAACCAAGGCATTCTGCCCGGCGGATTGAAAGTAAAACGCCGCGCCGCTGCCTTGTACGCCTCACTGACGGACGCTAACCGACAGAACCTGATATCGCCCTCGCTCAGCGCTATGGACTGGGTCAATCTCTACGCCCTCGCCGTTAATGAAGAAAACGCCGCAGGCGGGCGCATGGTCACAGCCCCCACTAACGGCGCCGCCGGCATCATCCCCGCCGTGCTGCACTACTACTGGAACTGGTGCCCCAACGCCGACGAAGACGGCGTGATCTGCTTCCTGCTTACCGCTGCTGCCATCGGCATACTGTTCAAGGAAAACGCCTCCATTTCCGGTGCCGAAGTTGGCTGCCAAGGCGAAGTCGGTTCCGCCTGTGCCATGGCCGCTGCCGGGCTCGCCGCCGCAACAGGAGGCACACCCGAACAAGTGGAAAATGCCGCCGAAATCGGTATGGAACATCACCTCGGCCTCACCTGCGACCCCATCGGCGGGCTCGTTCAAGTGCCCTGCATCGAGCGCAACGCCATCGGCGCGGTCAAAGCCATCAACGCCGCCGTCATGGCATTGCACGGCAATGGCGAACATTTTGTCTCATTGGACAAAGTGATCCGCACTATGCGGGATACCGGTCGGGATATGCTCGATAAATACAAGGAAACGTCGCGCGGTGGTTTGGCTGTGAATGTGATAGAGTGCTAAAAAGACATCGCCATCCAGATGAGTTTAACGGCGCGACTAGTTTAACAGCGCGACTATTGAATAAGCCATCTTCGCGCCTTTTTGTCTTGCTCATTCTCCAGCGTAAAGGGATTCAAACAGTTCAGGCTTTGCCCCTGTCGCAAATCATCAGCCCGGTGTCGTCAGCAAGCAGGTGAGCCTAGGGGGGTGGGCATACCATCTCCTCCAGCTCACTCCTTCAAGGGAGCAAGAGCCCATTGGCCGCCGCAAGACCAGCACCCTTACCGGTGCGGACCAAGGGCAGCACACAAACATGGGCCACAGAACATTCCTAGCACCCAGCCCACTCGGTTGTCACCGAAGAGGACTCAGCCATGCAGAAATATTCCGGATTCGGATTGCTCAAACACTCCCTGACTTACCACGAAAACTGGCAGCGAGTATGGCGCAATCCCAAGCCCAAAAGGAAATACGATGTCATCATCGTGGGCGGTGGCGGCCACGGCCTGGCAACAGCCTACTATCTGGCCAAGGTGCATAACATCACCAACGTCGCCGTGGTCGAGAAAGGCTACCTGGGCGGTGGTAACACGGCGAGAAACACCACCATCGTGCGTTCCAACTACCTGTGGGACGAAGCGGCGCTGCTTTACGAACACGCCATGAAACTCTGGGAAGGCATGTCGCAAGACCTGAACTACAACGTCATGTTCTCCCAACGCGGCGTACTAAACCTCGGCCACACCCTGCAGGACATGCGCGACATTCAGCGCCGCGTAAACGCCAATCGTCTCAACGGTATCGACGGTGAAGTGCTGGACACCCAAGGCGTACAGGAAATCGTGCCGATTATGGATTGCTCCGCCAATGCCCGTTACCCGGTGTTGGGTGCATCCTGGCAACCCCGCGCCGGTGTTGCCCGTCACGACGCCGTCGCCTGGGGCTACGCCCGAGCCGCCGATGCCATTGGCGTGGACTTGATCCAGCAGTGCGAAGTCGACGACATCCTCATCGAGGACGGCGCCGCCATCGGCGTCAGCACCAAACAGCACGGCAACATCTATGGTTCCCGCATCGGCTGCGTCGTGGCCGGTAATTCCGGCGTTCTCGCCAAGATGGCCGGTTTTGAACTGCCCATCGAATCCCATCCGTTGCAAGCCCTGGTCTCCGAGCCAATCCGTCCGATTCTAGACACCGTGGTTATGTCCAACCACGTGCATGGCTATATTTCCCAGTCCGACAAGGGCGACCTCGTGATCGGTGCCGGTATCGATGGTTACAACGGTTACGGCCAGCGCGGTTCCTACCCCACTGTCGAGCACACCTTGCAAGCCATTATCGAGATGTTCCCCATCTTCAGCCGGGTGCGGATGAACCGCCAGTGGGGCGGTATTGTCGACACCTGTCCAGATGCCTGTCCGATTATTTCCGACACCCCGGTTGAAAATCTCTTTTTCAACTGCGGCTGGGGCACTGGCGGTTTCAAGGCGACTCCCGGTTCGGGCCATGTGTTCGCGGCCACCCTGGCCAAGGGCGTGGCACACGAACTGGCCAAACCGTTCTCCATGTTCCGCTTCCACAACGGAGCTTTGATCGACGAACACGGCGCCGCTGGCGTGGCACACTGAGAGGAAGGCAAGCATGTTTTATATCTATTGTCCTTATTGTGGCGAACACCGGGAAGAAGAGGAGTTCCACGCCAAAGGCCAGGCGCACCTCCCCCGTCCAGAGAACCCGGACGAATGCAGTGACGAGGAATGGGGGAACTACCTCTATTTCCGCACCAACCCCCGCGGTTTGCACCACGAGATCTGGGTGCACGCCACTGGCTGTCGTAAGTTCTTCAATGCCACACGCGACACCCAAACGTACGAGATCAAGGAAACCTACCGGATGGGCGAAGCCCCCCGGGTAACTCAACCCTCCGTTACCGAGCAGTCTTGAGAGGCGACGCCATGACCCAGACCAACCGTCTCAACAACGGCGGCCGTATCGACCGCGGCCAGCCGCTCAGCTTCCAGTTCAACGGTCGCACTTATCAGGGATATAAGGGCGATACGCTGGCTTCTGCCCTGCTCGCCAACGGCGTGAATGTGGTGGGCCGTAGCTTCAAATACAGCCGGGCGCGCGGCATCGTCTCCGCCGGAGCCGAAGAGCCAAATGCAGTCTTCCAATTGGGTGCAACCGAGGCCACTCAGGTGCCAAACGTCCGCGCCACCCAGCAGGAGTTGTTCGATGGGCTGGTCAGCCAACCCACCAGCGGCTGGCCAAGCGTAAATTTCGATTTCATGGGTATCTTCAGCAAGGTGTTCGGGCGTGCTCTGCCGCCTGGGTTCTACTACAAGACCTTTATGTTTCCCCAGGCCGCCTGGGAAACCTACGAAAAATACATTCGTAAAGCCGCCGGTCTGGGTCGCTCGCCCCGCGAGAAAGACGTCGATATTTACGATCACGTCAACCAGCATACCGATGTGCTGATTGTCGGTGCCGGTCCGGCTGGGCTGTCTGCTGCCTTGTCCGCCGCCCGCGCCGGCGCTCGAGTGATCCTAGCGGATGAGCAGTCCGAAATGGGCGGTTCTCTGCTGAACGGGCATGATGTTCTGAACGGCCAACCCGCCACCGAGTGGGTGCAAAGCGTGTTGGAGGAACTGGCCGGATACGACCATGTTCAGTTACTGCCCCGCGCAACGGTGAATGGCTATCACGACCACAATTTCCTGACCATTCACGAACGCCTAACCGATCACCTGGGTGATCGCGCCGCGCCCTACACCGCGCGCCAGCGCCTGCACCGGGTTCGCGCCAAATGGGTCATCCAGGCCACCCGTGCTCACGAACGACCTCTGGTTTATGGCAACAATGAAGTTCCCGGAAGAATGATCTCGTCGGCGTTGTCGACCTACATCAACCGGTTATGCCGTGGTGCCGGGCCATCGTCTTGTATTGATGACCACCAACGACCATGCCTACCGGACTGCCTTCGATTGGCAAGACGCCGGGCGTGAGGTGGCCGCCATTGTCGATACCCGCCAGGATGCCAATGGTTACTATCAGGATGAAGCCCGTCGTCGTGGCATCACATTGATTCAGGGGTACGGCGTCATGGAAGCCCGGGGTAGCAAACGGGTTCAAAGAGCCATACTCGCCAAACTGGATGCGAAGGGTGACCGGGTCACCGATACCGGTCTGGCGCTCGATTGCGACACCATTGCTTCCTCCGGCGGTTGGAGCCCAGTTGTTCACCTGTCCTGTCATACCGGCAGCCGACCAGTATGGCGCGATGACGTGATTGGTTTTGTGCCGGGCGAGACTACACAGAAGCAACTGGTCGCCGGTGCTGTGGCCGGACACTTCCGCCTGGCGGATTGCCTGAGCGATGGCGCCGAGTTGGGTGCCAAAGCGGCTGCGTTGGCCGGTTTCCCGACCGAAGCTGTGGCCACACCCAAGATAACGGAACCACAGGAAGCCAAAGCCATGGCCCTGTTCTGCATTCCCCACACCAAACCAAACAGTCGGGCACCGAAGCAATTCGTGGATTTCCAAACCGACGTCACCGCCGCTGGTATCGAACTGGCGACGCGTGAAGGCTTTGAATCCATAGAGCACGTCAAGCGTTACACCGCCATGGGTTTTGGTACCGACCAGGGCAAGCTGGGCAACATCAACGGTATGGCGATTGCCGCCAAGTCGATGAACAAGTCCATTCCCGAAACCGGCACCACGATTTTCCGCCCGAACTACACACCGGTGACGTTCGGTGCCATCGCCGGTCGTCACTGCCGCGATCTGTTCGATCCGATGCGGTATTCGGCCATGCACGAATGGCACGTCAAACACGGCGCCAAGTTTGAAGATGTCGGTCAGTGGAAGCGCCCCTGGTATTTTCCGAAACCGGGCGAAACCATGCAGCAGGCACTGGACCGCGAATGCACGGCCACACGCGAAAGCATCGGCATTCTCGACGCGTCCACCTTGGGCAAGATCGATATCCAGGGTAAGGATGCACGCGAGTTCCTGGGCCGGGTTTACACCAATGCCTGGGCCAAGCTCGGTGTCGGCAAATGCCGATACGGCTTGATGTGTAAGGAAGATGGTATGGTGTTCGACGACGGTGTGACGTCCTGCCTCGGTGAAAACCACTTCTTGATGACCACCACTACCGGCGGTGCCGCTGGAGTGCTGGAATGGCTAGAATTTTATCACCAGACTGAATGGCCGACGCTTGAAGTTTACTTCAACACCGTGACCGACCACTGGGCCACCATGGCCATCGCCGGACCAAACGCCCGTAAACTGCTGGCCGAACTGACTGACGATATCGACCTGGATAAAGACAGCTTCAAGTTCATGGACTGGCGTCAAGGCACCGTAGCCGGCGTACCGGCACGAGTGTTCCGTATTTCGTTCACCGGAGAGCTGTCTTACGAGATCAATGTTCAGGCAAACTACGGTCTGCATGTGTGGGAAAAATTGTTCGAACACGGCGAGAAATACAATCTGACACCTTACGGCACCGAAACCATGCACATTCTGCGTGCCGAGAAAGGCTTCATCATCGCCGGACAGGACACCGATGGTTCCGTTCATCCTTACGACCTGGGCTTGAGCTGGGCGGTGAAGGAAGACAAGCCGTTCAGCTTTATCGGTAAGCGTGGCATGAAGCGTGAAGACTGCCTGCGCCCGAACCGCAAACAACTGGTCGGTTTGAAAACGCTGGACCCGAAGCGGGTATTGCCCGAAGGTGCCCAAGCCGTGGATGACCCGAACCAGCCCAAGCCGATGCGCATGCTGGGCCATATCACCTCGAGTTATTACAGTGCCAACCTGGGCCATTCGATCGCCATGGGGATGATTCGCAATGGTCATAACCGCATGGGCGAGCGTGTCTTTTACCCGCTGTCAGATGGTTCGGTTGTCGAAGCTGAAATCTGCAGCACTATCTTTCTGGACCCAAAAGGAAAGCGCCAAAATGTCTGACCTGAATTCCCTGACCGATCAGGCCACTCTGGTGGCCACCATGGACCAGAACCCCACTCAGGATGTCCCGGCGCGCAGTCCTCTGCACCAGCAGAGCCAGGTGTCGTTGGCGTCTCTCAATGTGGAACCAGGTATCACACTGTGGGAAGAAGCGCTGAAAACCCATTTAGTGATCCGGGGTGATGCAGCGGACGACGCCTTCCAGAAAGGCGTGAAAGCCGCCACCGGATTGGCAGTGCCGACACAACTGAGCAGCGCGCAGAATGAACACTGGACCCTCAGTTGGATTTCGCCCGATGAATGGCTACTGGTCGGACCCGGCACAGAAGCCTTTACCATGGAGCTGGCGCTGCACGAACAATTGAGCGGTCACTATTCCGTAGTTAACGCGAGTGGCGGTCAGACGCTGGTACGACTGTCGGGCGAGAAGGCACGTGCTGTACTGATGAAAAGCTGTCCTTACGATGTGCATGACCGGAACTTCCCGGTTGGCAAGGTGGTCACCACGGTGTTTGCGAAGTCCCAGACGACCTTGCGTCGCTTGGATGAAAACGATTGGGAACTGGTGGTGCGCCGCAGCTTTGCCGATTACGTCTGGCGTTGGTTGTTGGATGCGAGCCACGAGTTCGGGCTGCGCATTGCGGCGCCTTCAGCATCGCAGAAACAGTTTTCCACGGCATCGGAGAAACGGTCATCCGCCAGCGCAGTAGCCGGCTGAGGAGAATGCCATGGGTGCCAAAGAAAAACTCTGGATTCTGACAGCCCAGTGCCCAAGCCGCTTGGGCACGGTGGATGTGGTGACCCGCAGCCTGGCGGAAACCGAAAACTACATTGTGGCGATGAATTCTTTTGATGACAAAGCCACGGAGATATTTAGTATTCGTGTGGAGTTTCGGGCTCTGGCGGGCGATCAATCCATCGCCCATTTCCGCCAATGTTTTGAAAACCGCGCAATCAGTTTCGAGATGCATTGGGAGTTAACGCCACCGGATCACCGCACTCGTACGGCGATCATGGTGTCGAAGTACGATCATTGTTTGAATGATCTGCTCTATCGATATCGTACTCATGAGTTGGCGATTGAAATTCCGTTGATTATTTCGAACCATCCGGATTTGAAACCCTTGGCGGATTGGCATGGTATTCCTTATTTCCATGTGCCAGTAACGCCGGAGACGAAGCCGGCGCAGGAAGCGAAGGTATGGGATTTAATCAATGAATACCACTGCGAGTTGGTGGTGCTGGCGCGTTACATGCAGGTGTTGTCGTCGGATATGGCGGCAAGGCTGGATGGCCGGGCGATTAATATCCATCATTCGTTATTGCCGGGTTTCAAGGGGGCGAAACCTTATCACCAGGCCTGGGAGAAAGGCGTTAAATTGGTGGGTGCGACGGCTCATTATGTGAATGATGATCTGGATGAAGGCCCGATCATTACTCAGTGGGTTCAAGCGGTGGATCACAGCCATTACCCTGAGGATCTGGTGGCAAAAGGACAGGACATTGAAAGCCAGACGCTCGCCAGAGCCGTGCGATACCACACCGAGAAACGAGTCTTCCTGACCGGCAAGCGAACGGTTGTGTTTCCCGATTGAGCTTTTGTGCTTTTTCTGCCAATGCCCGCACCACCCGCCGTTTCCTCCTCTGAAGGGGCGACGGGTGGCACTAGGCACTACTTGTTGTTGTTTGTTTTGTTGTTTGTTGTGCGCAACGACGAAATGCAAAAACTCCAATTCAAGCTATGAGCTGAAGTGCTTGGCATGAAACCTTAAATGGTCATCAATAAAACTGGCAATAAAATAGTAGCCATGGTCATAACCCGGCTGCATCCTGAATTCCAGTGGGTAACCCTTTTCTTCAGCCACTGCGACAAACCGCTCAGGTTTCAGCTGCTTATCCAACACCGGGTCGCCGTCGCCCTGATCCACCAGCATCGGCAAAAATTTTTCAGCATTGCGCATCAATTCTAAACTGTCGTATTCCTTCCAAGTTTCTACCTTATCACCCAAATAGCCACGAAACGCTTTCTGTCCCCAGGGTACTTCCGTGGGGTTCACAATGGGAGCGAAGGCTGAAACGGAACGATAGGCATCCGGGTTTTTCAAGGCAATCATCAAGGCACCGTGGCCACCCATGGAATGACCGCAGATCGATTTTTCGCTGCTGACCGGAAATTCCGCTTCGACCAGGGCAGGTAATTCCCGGGTGATGTAGTCGTACATTTGGTAATGAGTGCTCCAGGGCGCTTCGGTGGCATTGACGTAGAAACCAGCGGCCAAACCGAAATCGTCTGCGCCTTCTGGATCGTCAGGTACGTCGTCTCCACGCGGGCTGGTGTCGGGTGCGACGAGGGCGATGTTGAGTTCTGCCGCAAGGCGTTGAGCGCCGGCTTTTTGCATAAAGTTTTCGTCATTGCAGGTCAGGCCGGAAAGCCAATAGAGGACGGGCACCGGTTCATCGGATGAAGCCTTGGGCGGCAGGTAGATGGCGAGCCTCATGCTGCAGTTTAGGGTGTTTGAATAGTGGCGGATTTGTTTGTGCCAACCACCGAAGCTTTTGTTGGCGCTGACGATTTCGACAGTCATGGCATTTCCCATTTTGAAAGTTCGAATAGTCAGACAAACCGGATTAGGTCAATTGCCTAATCCGGTTTGTCTGGTGTTGGTGGTTGGCGATCAAAAGTGGATGACGCTGCGAATGCTTTCGCCTTCATGCATCAGGTCGAACGCTTTGTTAATGTCTTCCAGACCCATGGTGTGGGTGATGAAATCTTTCAACGGGAACTTTCCGGCAAGATAGTCTTCGACGATACCCGGTAGCTGGGAACGGCCTTTGACGCCACCGAAAGCGGAGCCACGCCAGACGCGCCCTGTGACCAGTTGAAACGGGCGTGTGCTGATTTCCTGACCGGCACCGGCGACACCGATGATGACGGATTCGCCCCAGCCTTTGTGACAGCACTCCAAGGCGGAACGCATAACGTTGACGTTACCGATGCATTCGAAGGAGTAGTCGACGCCGCCATCGGTCAGGTCGACAATGACTTCCTGAATGGGGCGATCGTAGTCGTTGGGATTAATGCAATCGGTCGCACCGAGTTTGCGGGCAAGGTCGAATTTTTTCTCGTTGATGTCGATGACGATAATGCGTCCGGCTTTAGCCATGGTGGCACCGATAATAGCGGATAATCCAATGCCACCCGCACCGAAAATGGCGACGCTCGCACCCGGTTCCACTTTGGCAGTGTTCATCACGGCACCCATGCCGGTGGTGACGCCACAACCGAGCAGACACACCTCTTCCAGAGGCGCGGCTTTGTTGACTTTGGCGAGAGAAATTTCCGGCAATACGGTGTATTCAGAAAAGGTGGAACAGCCCATGTAGTGGTGAATCATTTCACCGCCGATGGAGAACCGGCTGGAGCCGTCCGGCATTAACCCTTTGCCTTGGGTGGCGCGGATTTTCTGACAGAGATTGGTTTTGCCTGACAGGCAGAATTTGCATTCACCGCATTCGGGAGTGTAGAGCGGAATCACGTGGTCACCGACGGCGACACTGGTCACACCCTCACCAACGGCTTCGACCACGCCACCGCCTTCGTGGCCCAGAATGGCGGGCCAATTTCCTTCAGGGTCGTCGCCGGAGAGCGTGAAGGCATCCGTGTGGCAGACACCGGTTGCTACGATGCGAACCAGGACTTCCCCGGCTTTGGGTTCGGCGACATCGACTGCTTCAATGGTCAACGGTTTGCCCGGCCCCCAGGCCACGGCCGCTTTGGATTTGATCATCTGTGGCTCTCCCATTTTTTTGTGTCGTGATAGGTCATCAATGAATGGTGTAGATTTTCACTGCCACACTAGGTGTGTTTGATGAATCGGCAGTATAAAGTGTTTAAGACCACAGATGTAGGCCAATTATCATCAAGACTACCCCTTTACCCACACGCCGCCGTGAGGGGCTCCAGTGCTGCCATCACTTTTTCAAATAACAACAAATTTTTAATTATTTTAAAAAAACACCCTGACTCAAGCACGATCCCGATGGGCGCCAACGCATCAGGTACTGTGCTCACTCACACGTGTAACGCGGTGTGAAAGACGTCACTTCAATACAGCACCCGACAACGAATGGTGCCGTTGATGTTTTGCAGTTTCTTGAGCGCGGTTTCGCTGCTTTGCGCTTCTATGTCGATAACGACGTAACCAATTTTTTCATTTGTTTGTAGGTACTGACTACAGATGTTGATGTTGTTCTCGGAAAAGACGCGGTTCACCTCGCTAATAACGCCAGGGATGTTGCGATGCACGTGCAGCAGTCGATGCGACTTTGTGTGCTTAGGGAGAGAGACTTCGGGGAAGTTGACGGCGGATAAAGTGGAGCCATTATCGCTGTATTTAATGAATTTCTCGGAGACTTCCAACCCGATGTTTGCTTGGGCTTCAACGGTGCTGCCGCCAATGTGTGGCGTGAGAATCACATTGTCCAAACCCTGCAAGGGGGATTCGAAACGATCGCTGTTGGAGCGCGGCTCCTTTGGGAAAACGTCGATGGCCGCGCCGCCGACTTTGCCGACTTTTAAGGCGGCAGCCAGGGCGTCAATGTCCACCACTGTGCCACGGGAGGCATTGATGAGCATGGCGCCATCACGCATGTGTTCGATCTCCGCCGCACCGATCATGTTTTTGGTCGATGGCGTTTCGGGTACGTGCAATGTCACCACATCGCTGATGCTCAGCAGCTCTTTCAGGGAGAGGACAGGCTCGGCGTTGCCCAGTGGCAGTTTGGTTTCAATGTCGTAATAGCGCACCTGCATGCCCAGTGATTCGGCAATAACGCTCAGCTGTGAGCCAATCGATCCGTAGCCGATAATGCCGAGGATTTTACCGCGAATTTCGTGGGAATCTTTTGCCGATTTCATCCAGTCGCCACGGTGGGCTTTTGCATTTTTTTCCGGAATGCCACGCATGAGCATGATAGTTTGCGCCAGCACCAATTCGGCGACGCTGCGCGTATTGGAGTAAGGCGCGTTGAACACGATGATGCCGCGTGCGGCGGCGGCATCCAGGTCCACTTGATTTGTGCCAATGCAAAAGCAGCCAATGCCAATGAGTTTTTTGGCGTTTTCCAGCACCGACTCGGTTAATTGGGTGCGCGAACGGATACCGATGAAATGAGCGTCTTGAATTTTTTCCAGTAACTCATCGGCAGAAGCGGCGCGATCCAGTGATTCGATGTTGGTGTAGCCTGCGCGATGCAAGTTTTCGATCGCACTGGGGTGTACGCCTTCCAAGAGTAAAATGCGAATTTTATCTTTGGCAAGAGAGATTTTTGGTGCAGTCATGATTTCAAAAGCTCAAAGTTGGATTAAGGTTTTTCCACGATGGTGACGCCGTTGGCGTCGGCCACAAAAACACGCCCCCCCTCGCGCAGCACGAAGTCACCACCCAGAGCAACGATCTGACGACCGACGTAAGAGCGCGCCATCAATGTAAAAGAGTAAGGGGCCAATGGTGTTGAGGTCAAATAAATCGATGTTATGGGCTTTGAGCTTGATTTCGCTGGCCAACGAACTGGCGACTGCACCTCGAAATTTTCCTTTTAGCTTGCTCAGCAGGTCTATAAAGCAGTTGGTGGTGGAGCCGGTGCCTACACCAAGAACGGTTTGGCGGTCGATCCAGGGTTCGATGTGCGCTAAGACGGCTTCGGCGGCAAGCATTTTTGCTTTGTGCTGGGAATCCGTGGTGACGGGGGGGATTTGAACATGGTTGCAGGCCTTTTGTGGTGCTTCACATTTGCGATGTTTTACACGTTTGAGGTGTTTAAAAGCCGACTTTCCGTATCAGTTGAGTCTGTCCTGTTCGTTGAATCTATAGCTCATCAAGCCTGTGCGGACCGCGACGCTGTGTTAGAAAATTGATCAGACTGCTAGAATTACCTTACCCTCGTGTGGACGGTGATCCCGATGGCCTCCGTGGTTCGATTATTATCCCCGGCTAGGCGCTGACTGCAAGCCTTATTTCGGCGTCGTTGCGTGTTGATGGCAGGGTTTTGGGGTCAGCGTCTGGTTCGTGTTCGCGCGTCTAACCGCGCGGATGCGTTAGACCGGTCTTTTCGTTTAAATGTCGTGGGGCGTATAACAAAATCATGTACTTACTGGAGGCGACGCGCCAGCGAGGCGTCATTACCAAGAACATGTTAATCCATGCGATGGCGAGGTGAAAAGCTGTGTCTAGAACGCCGCAATATCAACATCCGCAGTACCAGCAAAAGTTATTGAATCACCATCAAGTGATCGCGCAATTACAAGGCGTAAATAATTTAATTTTAGGAATGGGCGTTGCGATGCCGCCTGGACTGATCGACATGTTGGCCATCGGTTTTCGCACGGGGGCCATCGCACCACTGAATGTGTATTATATGCACGGTTCTGAACGTTTAGCCAAGCAGCTGCTGACGCTAGATTTTAAAGATAAATTCACGCCCCGTTGTTTATTTCTCAGCGCGCACGATCGCCAGGCCCTGCAACGATGTCACGACGCTTGGATTGAATATGTGCCAGCGGCTTTTCATCATGTGGGGCGCCTATTAACGGAAAACATCGAACCGGATTGCTTTATGGTAACCGTTTCCCCTCCGGATAAGCATGGTTATTTCAGCTTGGGCACCAATGCCGACTACGGGGCCAGCGTAGTTCGCAAAGCTAAAAAAGTGATCGTTGAAGTGAATCGTTTTATGCCCAGAACTTTTGGTGAATGCTCGGTACACATTTCAGAAATCACTGGCATCGTTGAAAACGACGAACCCCTCACCGAGATGGTTCCCCAGCACGCTACGGATGTGGACTGGGCCATTGCCAGGCAGGTGGCAGAGCGAATCGATGACGGCGATACACTTCAAATCGGCGTCGGCGGCGTTCCCAATGCGGTTCTGGAATTACTGCAAAATCATCAGGATTTGGGCTTACACACCGAGCTGTTTTCCCCAACCATCGCACACTTAATCCAGAAAGGCGTCATCAATGGTCGCCGAAAAACCTGGATGCAACACAAACACGTTTTTACTTTGGCCCTGGGTAATCGAGCGATGTATGATTTTATGGACGACAACCCTTCTCTGGTCGGGTATCCCGCATCCTGGGTTAATAATCCGCATATTATCAGTAAAAATCGATGCATGGTGTCCGTCAATTCAGCGATTGAAGTGGATTTAAGCGGGCAAATTAATGCTGAGCAGATTCAAGAACATCCGTTTTCAGGAACGGGTGGTCAATTGGACTTTGTTCGAGGCGCGTACGCCAGCCAGGGGGGACGATCTTTTATTGCCCTGCACTCTACCGCTAAGCAAGGAACGGTGAGCCGGATTGTTCCGAAATTGAAAAGCGGCGTCGTGACGGATACACGCATCGATGTGCACTATATCGTCACCGAACATGGCTGCGTTGAACTCAAAGGGTTATCAACTGATCAACGCGCTAAGGCATTGATCAGCCTATGCCACCCCGCATTTCGTGATGAGCTCGAACGCGCTTGTCGCTGACATTCGTCTCGTCGCTTGTCAAAACAGCCAGCAACTCCGCTAAGGGTTAAGCGCCGCCTTTTTGCCTTTTGACTCAGCCTCAATTTCTTTAAGGCGCGCGACAAGAGGCTCGAACTCTTTATGAATCAATATTTTTTCGTTTTGTTTCTCTAGGACATGCGCTTCAAGATCCGCCATGGATTGTTCAATGTCTTTCATGTTTCTCAAGGTTCGCGCATCGGGCTCCTTTCCCGCGCGTTCCGCTTCCGCCGCACTCTCAAGCTCACGATCATAGCTGACTCGAAACGACGCCAATTTAGCCTGAGTGATATCAATGGTTACATCAACTTGAGCTAACTTACGGTCTCGAGCATTGATGGCGTCCAGGGATGAACTGTATGTTTTCAGGAGCTGCTCATCTTTCTGTTGCTGCAACTTTTCTTCGGCTTGACGACGTATCTCTGCTTCATACGCTTCGCGCTCTTCCGGCGTCGGGGCCGGTGGCACCACTTCAACGACCTCACCAAACTCATCCAAGGCCGTGTAACCGTATTTGTAATTTTCAGGAGGAATTTGACGCCCGATGTACAAAGCGCCTTCGGCGTCAGTATACTTATACAAGTACGCACGAACCGGCAATTGGGCGTCCGCCGCGAAGGCGCTCACAGTAACAAACAAAAAAACAACGCTCAGTTTATTCACATTCATGGATGACTCGCACAACAACTGGGTAATAAACAGCCAAAACTTTAGAAAATGTTCCTGACTATTCTTCCTGCCTAACCACCAGTTTAGCAAATGCCTTGACACCCTTCTCTTATTCCCTCGGAGAGGCAGATACTCACTCGCCATCGCGACCAAACTGAGCGCGATACGCCACTAAGGCCTTCAATTGATCGGGATTGCCTTGTTCACGCACACACGCAATGACATCATCAAATCGCGCCACGCTTTCCACGGGCACAGCATAATCGGCAGCTAAAGCTTCAGTGGCGCTCCGCCCATCGCTCCCCACTTCTTGACGGTCCAAAGCAACCAGCAGTCCAACCACTTCTGCGCCTTCAGCTCGCAATAAATCAATCGATTGCCGCGCCGCTGTACCGGCAGTCAAGATATCATCCACGATCACCACGCGTTTGCCGCGCACCTCGCCAACCAACTTACCGCCCTCTCCGTGATCTTTTGCTTCCTTTCGGTTATAGGCAATCGAGGTGTTACAACCACGCTCAAACAAAGCCACTGCTGCAGCGGTGGCAATAGGAATGCCTTTATAGGCCGGACCAAAGACAACATCAAAGCCCCAAGCTGAGTCAAGCAGCGCGCGCGCGTAACAACGCCCAAGCGTGATGATTCCTTGCCCACGGGTCACCGCACCCAGATTAAAAAAATAAGGGCTTTCACGACCGGACTTCAGCGTGAACACACCAAACTGCAAAGCACCCGAGCCCAGCAATAAGGTCATAAAATCATCAACGTTCCGCGTTTCAATTTCACTCACGTGTACGTACCTTTCTCAACACAACCATCCTCAACACAATCGACACCAGCACCGTACTACTGCTTTCCATTGTTTTCGAGCATTGTTTTCGACCATCATTTTTGACAAACCGCATCACCATCCCAACGCCGCTTCTTGAGCAGCAAACAACTGTTTACCACCCGCCTCAGCCAAATCCAACAGCGTATTTAGCTCGGTGCGCGCCAACAATCGACTCCCTTCCGCCGTGCCCTGTACTTCAACAAAACCGCCGGAAGCCCCCATGATCACATTCATGTCCGTATCGGCCTTCGAATCTTCTTTATAATCCAGATCCAAAACCGGTTCTCCACCCACGACACCAACGGAAATCGCAGAAACCAACTGGCGCAACGGATCACGCTTTACGCGCTTAGACTCCAACAATCGATTAATCGCCAACACCATTGCCACGCAACCACCCGTAATAGCAGCCGTTCGCGTACCGCCATCCGCTTGCAGAACATCACAATCGATCGTGATGGTGTTGTCCCCCAAGGCCTTCAAATCCACAGCCATACGCAAAGAGCGCCCAATCAGGCGTTGTATCTCCACCGTACGACCTGTCTGTTTGCCACGGCTGGCTTCGCGCTGATTTCGCTCATGCGTTGCACTGGGCAACATCCCGTACTCTGCGGTTATCCAACCGCTGGATTGCCCTTTTAAAAATCGCGGCACGCCATCTTCAACGCTGGCCGTGCATAACACTTTCGTATTACCGTACGCAATCAATACCGAACCCGCTGCATGCTGCGTAAACCCTGTGGTGATCGAAACAGAACGCATTTGATCGGGAAGACGGTCACTGGATCGCATAACTAAAGACACTCCGTTATTAAGTGAGGATAAATAAAGATCACACTCGGCGCTTGCACTACCACAGCCACTTGCCTACTGTATCGAACAGCATACCGGTGGCGAATCATAGCGTTTTTACGTCTCAGATCATAGACGTTGCTGCACAAAGCCTGAACACTTCGACCAATCAATCGCCGGTTAAGGATACCCAAATCGTGAGCTCCATCAGCAGTATGACAGCCTTTGCCCGACAACAAATCAGCAACGAATCCAGTCAATGGACCTGGGAACTGCGCTCCGTGAATCACCGTTTCTTGGATTGCCAATTCAAGTTACCTGAGCCATATCGACACATTGAGCCCCTTTTGCGCAAGCAGCTCAAAGCCAAATTGGCCCGAGGAAAAATTGACATCGCGCTTCAATTCAAAGATTTACAACATAATCAAGCCCTACGCATCAATCAGGATAGCGCCCGCACGCTGCTCAACGGCATCGCGGAACTGCAGACGCTTGCCAAGGCATCGTCCCTTTCCCTCGCGTTTACGGCATCCGCCACCGAACTCCTCGCTTGGCCTGATGTGCTCGAAAGCCACCCTGAAGCATCCTCCTCGCATGACACCGCCTTGTTGAGTAGTTTCGAGGAAGCACTCAGCACGCTGATCGAAGAGCGCTCGCGCGAAGGTCACTCACTGGAACAGGCCATTCGTCAGCGACTGCCCGAGCTGCACCGCATCGTGACCTCCATCCGTCAGCACATCCCCGACATCATGACACACCAAAAAACCAAACTGACTCAACGCATCCTCGATGCCGGTTGCACGGTACAACCCGAACGTCTAGAGCAAGAACTCGTGCTATACGCACAAAAACTGGATATCGCCGAAGAAATTGATCGACTCTTGACTCATGCAAATGAAGTGGACGCTGTGCTGTCGCAAGGCGGCAGTGTGGGTCGACGTTTAGACTTTTTGATGCAAGAGCTGCACCGCGAGGCCAACACAATTGGCGCAAAATCAGCACAGGTGATGACCACGCAAGCCTCGATTGATCTCAAGGTCTTAATCGAGCAAATGCGCGAGCAGATTCAGAACATTGAATAGTTTTCGCTTACGATTGTTCACAAACTACTTTAGTCGAACAACTTCAGGAGAAGCAGAGAGGCAGAGAGGCAGAGAGACAATCCTCTCAGAAGATTCATGCGTATTCCGAATAGGATGAACACTGACTCCGACGCACGATGAGCGCTTTTTCATTTTTTCCGAAATCGGCACTCATCATCGTCGGAGGAATAAGCTACGCTTTACTAAACTCAGCGGCACCCCCGCAAAGCTGCCGCAAAGCGCTCAACAGCTGAGCAACACACCAATTATAATAAATTAGAATTTTTCAAAAAAGGGAGCTCAATCCCTTTCTTTAAAAGAATTTCGGCTTTATCTTTTTCATAAAATTGAACATCCGAAAATTTCTTATCCACCTTAACCCATGCGGTTCGCTCAGTAATATTACGCGTAACTTTACCTTGTGCCTTAACCTCAAATTCAAGTGTCTTTTTGGTAGGATCAAACGGATCAGTCACGAAAAAAGGTTGTCTGAAAATCACTTTACCCCCCTTTTTAATACCATGCCGAGTGCCCAAGGAAATCCGCAATAAAGTATTTTTCTTTTCATTTTTAATGCCCGTAACAAACCCATACGGCAAAAAATGCGATTGGAAATCGACCTGAGACTTTTCAACGGCTGATTTACCCGCTTCAGCAAGCCAATCATTCTTTTCAGTTGGGCTGCGCGGACAATTTTCCGAGCGATTCAAGCGTGTCGTATTGTATTCCCCTTTCAAAATAATGGTATCCAGCAATACCATACTGGGCAAACGGTAGACTTTCGCATGGCCTTGAACATGCGCTTCGAATTTACAACGCGGTTGCGCTTCATCACCCTCGACTTTGCTGAGCAGGTTGATTTTTGAAGCGCGCGCGGCATATTCACCGCTCACACCTTCTGAAGAAAAATCCCACAGCAACAAAAACTCTGCCGGAGCGCGTCCTCGATACGCCTTACCTTCACTCAACAACTGATGAATTCTCATCTCTTTGAGCAAACGCTTAGAACGGTTACTTTCAACAATCCCCGCAGAACCCTCAATCACTTTTTGCTCAAACGCACTGTTGATCATACTCTGATATTTATCAGGCTTTTTGTCGTCCATCGTACCCACCAAAACACTGGGTTTTTTATAAGGGGTCAATGCAGACACAACAGCGGGATCCAGTTTTTTCAACTCCGCCGCTGACACAGCGACCGAGCACATCAACAGCCACGCGACAACATCAACGCAACAAAAACAGAAAAGCTATTTAATAGAACGACTAATACAATAGCCAAATCAACAGCGGCATCTTCTTTATAAAGACAATATGAACAAAAGCGAGCCAATTGGTCAAACACTGTAATGGATATAACAATAGATGTCTACGTTAATAATACCCAAATTCGCGTCAAAGAAATTTACATATTTATACTCCCACACGACGCATTGAGAAGAGCAAACCCACAACCCAGCAACATTAATATCTGATTTGCACACATGAATTTTATGGGATTATTTCTTCTCCAACAAAGACTTGATTACACCTAGCTACATATTAATTGCTCGTCAAAGCCCGTCACCACAAACACGTCAATTCCACCTGCATCACGGCAAAACCGGCTTTCAATTGAATTGAAACCAATCACAGAAACCAATTTCAACTTTTCCATCCTTGGTTGTTATCTGTCAAATATTTTAACGATAAAAGTTAAATTGATCATACTCACCTCATCAAGCTCTACTTACATCGCGCATGTCGCCAGAACAGGATAAAATCGCAACAAAGAATCAGATATTATTTTGATATTAGATCTAAGCATAGCGGACCCCAAAAAATGGACCTCTCGCTAAGTTATATTCCTAGCTGTATGATCCTGCTCAAAAGGAGAGCACCAATGGCAGCTAAGGAGATGCGTCAAAATAACTTGAACAAATTACTGTTTTGATATGGGCTATTTTTATGGAGAATAATGACATTAACGAAGAGTGGTTGACGCTGTTCCATACGCTATCGGAATCACAAAAGCGGTGGTCCGCTGCTGTGAAATCCTTGGAGATTGGTTACGGTGGTGTATCCAAAGTCAGCCACGCGACAGGCCTCTCGCGAACTACTATAACGCAAGACATCAAAGATGGCCGCAGAAAGGTATTGAAATTTTTGAGAGAAGGTCTTCCTGTCATATCTGTCAACACAAAAAAAGAGTTAGTCGGAAAATTTTTAAATAAAGGGGTAGAGTGGCGTCCGAAAGGTAACCCAACTCTGGTTGAAGATCATAATTTTCGTTCTAGATCTGATGGTAATACCATACCATATGGTACGCACGATATTGGTAAAAATGGAGGATTTGCCAATGTTATAATTTCAAAAGATACCGCGGAGTTTGCCACCAACAGTACTTCTATCTGGTGTAAAAGATTGGTCGCAAAAATTATGCAAAAGCATCGAAAATTTTAACATGCACCACAAACGCAGGCCTTAAAATATCTGCAAAATTGGACAATACAATATACGAATCAGAGAAAAAAGTATCAACTCTGCCTAAATGGAATTATTCAATATCTCCTACCAACTAGGAGTTGTTCAAGTTATTTTGACACACCTCCTAGGTCAATAGGGTCTTATTCATTGATCACCTTGAAAGGGTGCACCCTACTCATCAAATTAGTGACGATTGGTCAATGATAGAATCCATTTGGCTGCTCTTGATTCTGAATGCCGAGTGTTGGGCTTCGTAACACTCAGCTCAACCTATTGAATGAATAAAAATCACGCTTTTGATCGTAAGACACACAGGCATTCCAATCTGTCCCTGACTGATATAATCATCAAAAATACCTGCCTTTGCAATATACAAGAAAAACTTTACAATAACACCCTTTTATAAAGTTGTGATCAATAAATAAGCCGATTCTAATTCAGAAGCAACCTGGTTCTGAAATCAGAATATCCGTGCCATGACTTCATCATGGTTCATTTTTGAGCAGCCCCCCCTGCAGAATGAAGTGCATCGGTTGAATTGTGATTAGTATAAACCGTTTGCATTTGTTTAAGAGGAGTAGATCGTTTGAATATACAGCCCAATCGTTTCAGCAATACACAGCAG
>JARRRL010000027.1:0-14208 GCA_037380725.1 Gammaproteobacteria bacterium
GACAATTTGAATCCAGATTTCTGGAACTGCTTGCTACAATTCGCACCTATCGTCGCTCAAAAATCCGCGCGGCCCCAGTTACTTGAGGAGTTCAACTTTGAAAAAACATTGTTCGCCATCAACGAGAAAATGAATACCTCGTCAGAACGAAGCTGGGAGGATATCGTTAACGAGTCACTTCGCTCAGATGCGCCGTGAAGCCATCATAAATAAATATGCAAAACATGAAGGGAACTCATCATGCCAATTTGATTGTCGAGACCTTGTTCAAAAACTTTTGTAACACAGCTTTTGTAACACAACTGGCACAGCACTGATCAACAACAGCATGATCAACAACAAAGGAAACGGGAGCTATGCCCCCATTCCCAGTGCATTCATTAACAAAAACTGGATAACAGACTAATATTTTTTGGACCGTTTGTGCGTTTGTGACTGCTCCGCTTGTGCGTTTGTGCCTCCCTCCTTGTCCTCCCTTAGCTTGCAATCGATATACAGTGAAATTTTATTTCGATCGGCTCTTGACAATCCTCGCCAGCGCTGGAATGATCGGCTCTTGACAGTCCCCGCTAGCACTCGAATGATTTAACTGAGTAGAGATAGCGAAAATAGAATTTTAGAAAATAAAATTCAACAAGCTCAACTCAGACATCAACTTAACGAATCTCCAGAATAGATCATGCCAAACATCAACACACTCGCACGCAGGGCATAACGCAAGTAGGGCATAGCGCAAAAATAAGTTAAAATACAACGCATTTAAGATTTGAATCTGATTTTTAGATTTTCATCGATTTTTAGATTTTCATCATTGTGTGACATGTTATTTTTGTGCTTTAGTTGACCGTTCACACGCGACAAATATGAATTTGACGCGGCAGCCTGAAAAAACAGCCCCTGCCTCTACGCGAGACAAAACATCACGACCATTATTTTATTAAGCAGTTACTGAAATAAACTCTTCACCCTTCCCATTAAAAAGTCGACTGATCAAAAAGTCGCCCGATTAAAAAGGCAGCCAAAAGGAGCTTCGCATCATCACACTGGAAAATAAAGCATAATGAAAGCGTAACGAAATCATTGCTTTATGAATTTAATACAACCACGCTATTGATATTACATCATGAATGAAGTGGTCGCCCATTTTGGAGCAGTCAACTGGGTAGGCGTTCTAGATTACGATATTTTAGCCAACCATACAGTGAGCGCACAATGAAAGAAAAAGAAAATATCACACGCCGCGAGCCCATTTCGATCATCGGCATCAGCTGTCGATTTCCCGGTAACGCACATTCTCCTCAACAATTTTGGGAGCTTTTGTGTGAAGGCGTTGACGCGATCCGCGAAGTCCCACCGGAACGCTGGCATCACGAAGCATTTTATTCCGCCAACCCCCAATCACCCGGTAAAACGGTTACCCGTCATGGTGGGTTCTTGCAGAATATCGATGAGTTTGATCCCACATTTTTTGGGATCTCACCTCGTGAAGCGGCTTTTATCGATCCTCAACAGCGCTTGTTATTAGAGCTGGCTCATGAAGCATTTGAGGACGCGGGCATTCGTTGGCAGTCGCTGCAAGCCCGCAATACGGGTGTTTTTGTGGGTATCTTTATTCACGACTATCAACACATTTTGTTGCGTGATCGGACGACACTGGGAGCCCACACGGGCACGGGCGTTGCCATGAGTTTGGCTGCCAATCGGATTTCTTACTGTTTTAATTTTCAGGGTCCGAGTGTCGCCTTAGACACGGCCTGCTCTTCCTCATTGGTCGCGGTGGATCAAGCCTGCAAGGCCCTGCGCAATAATGATTGCGACTACGCCATTGCCGGGGGCGTTAATGTTATTTTAGGGCCCGATAACACGATTGCCATGAGTAAAGCAAACATGTTATCTGAAGATGGTCGTTGCAAAGCGTTCGATGCCCGCGCGAATGGGTATGTGCGAAGCGAAGGAGCAGGCCTGGTTTTACTGCAACGACAAACGAAGGCAATTCAGCAAAATAATAATCGCTATGCCGACCTTCTCGGTGTTGGCGTTAATTCAGATGGCAAATCCAAAGGTATCTCAGTACCCAATGGGGAAGCACAAGCGCGCTTGATTCGCCAGGTTCTTGCGGAATCGCAGCTCGACCCCAAGCACATCGATTATGTGGAAGCCCACGGGACCGGGACGCCCGTAGGCGATCCGATTGAGGCAAACGCTATTGGACAAGCGTTGTGTGATCAACGCGAGGATGCGTGCCTATTGGGGTCCGTGAAAACCAATATTGGTCATTTGGAATCGGCCTCAGGTGTCGCGGGCCTGATTAAGGTCGCCCTCTGTTTGAAGCATCGCGCTATACCCCCAAATTTGCATTTTCAACAACCCAACCCCGACATCGATTTTGCAAAACTCAAGCTGCAAGTAGTTACCGAGATGACCCCTTGGCACCAACGCGACAAACCCCGTCGAGCTTCATTAAATTCCTTTGGCTTTGGCGGAACCAATGCCCATGCTATTTTGGAAGAAGCGACAATCAGTGAGACCGCCAAGCAACGCGAGCCCACACCGTTACCCCAAACACCGTGGGTATTCCCATGGGGCGCCCACGATCCAACCGCGCTAAAAACTTTGGCGATGAATTACGCTAATATCCTGACGCAACACCCCGAACGCGCGGGCGACCTGGCGTACACGGTATCCCAATGCCGAGGTTCGGGCGCACACCGAGCAGCGCTGGTGGCGCACGATGTGGAAACCTTAACGCTGGATCTAAAACGCGTCGCACAGGGAGAACCCTGCGCACGCTTCCACCAGGCAAACGCATTGATCGATGGGGCCGAAAAGCCGGTTTTTGTGTTCTCCGGCATGGGCACACAGTGGGCCGGCATGGCTCAGCAATTGTATCGTTCAGAAGCGGTATTCAAAGAGACGCTGCAACGCATTGACCAGCACTTTACCCCCTTAGCAGGCTGGTCCATTGTGGACAAACTGCTGAGCTGCGAAGCAAACTCGGTGTCGATCAATCAAACCCAAATTGCCCAACCTACTCTGTTTGCTGTGCAAGCCGGACTGGCCGATTGGCTGCGTGATTTGGGGGTTCAACCCGTAGCGACTTTGGGACACAGCGTCGGTGCGGCGGCGGCATTGTATACGGCAGGCGCATTAAGTTTAGCCCAAGCCACCACCATCATTTACCACCGCAGTACTTTGCAGGCCACCACGGCAGGCAGTGGCAGTATGCTCGCCGTTGAGCTATCGAAATCAGACGCCGCAGAGTGGATTCGGCCATTTGGTGACGCGGTTTCCATCGCCGCAATCAATTCACCCACAGCACTGACCTTGTCGGGCAGCACCCCGGTATTACAGCAACTGCTAACACAATTGACCGAGCACGGTATTTTTGCTCGCACCCTAAAAGTGGAAATACCCTATCACAGCCCCATGATGGAAGCATTGCGGGAGGATCTGTGCGCTGCTTTACGCGACATTGAACCGAATCCCTTGCAGTGCGATTATTTTTCTACCGCCGATGGCGTCCGCATGACGGCGCAAACCCCTGTGGGTGACGCAAACTATTGGTGGCGTAACATTCGACAACCCGTATTGTTTGCGCCAGCCGTTTCTCTGGCCATCCAGCAGGGACATCGCTTCTTTGTGGAAGTCGGCGCCCACCCTGTTTTGCAAGGTTATCTGAAACAGCTGCAACAGCAGGCGCACGCAGAAGGCGTCAATATCTCTACACTAAAACGACAAGAAGACGAACATCGACGGATGGCGGAGACTTTGGCTCAGTTGCACACTCATGGTGTGGATATCGATTGGTCAAAACGTCTAGCAACGGGTAATCGACTGTCCTTGCCACTCTATCCCTGGCAACGCAAGCGTCATTGGTCCGAAAGTCCACATTGGCGACGCCATCGTATTGGAGATATCCAGGCAGAGCGTAGCGCCTTGGGCGAGAGTATGTCCACGCCCCAAGGCAGCTGGTCGAAGACGCTGTCACTGGTGGATAATGACTATCTCGTAGATCATAAAATACAAGGTCAGGCGGTATTCCCCGGAACGGGGTACTTAGAGATGGCGCTACAGACTTTGCTCCAGCAACACACGCTGGATGACTTATTCGCGACGGGACACGTCCTCTGGTTGCAGCAAGTTGAGATTGAGCGTGCACTGTACTTGAACGACGTCGTCAAACTTCACACACAACTCGAGGGGGTTAGTTGGCAGATTCACAGCGAAAATTCACCGGGTAATTGGGTTAGGCATGCTCGCGGTCGCGCACTGAGCGAAAAGCTGAATGTCCACGCCAAACCGGTCTCTCTAGCGCACATTATTGAACGCTGCCCCTGGGAAATTTCTTCGGATTATTGTTACCGCTTGTTTCGCGATGTGGGTTTGGAATACGGACCGGCGTTTCAAGCCATTCGCTCTTTGCGCTACAGCAACGGGGAAGCGCTGGCCCACTTATCATTGCCATCGATATTAGCTACGGATGACCATCACGATTTTATTTTTCATCCCGCATTGATGGACGCTTGTCTCCACACCTTATTCGGCGCCCTGAACCTCAATGGTGAGGACAGTCACCGACGCGGCAACGTATTTTTACCCGTGAGCATTGACCAATTGAAACTGTATCGGCAGCCGCCGACTGAATTAGTCAGCCACGCCATCATCGTGACCCGCTCCGACCAATATTTTGACGCCAACATCACCATTTACACAGCGGAGGGAAAGCAGGTCCTGTCGGCAACAGGATTACGTTGCCAAGCTTTGGCGCATCCCACGGAAATTCAACAGCAACGTCAAAGGCAATGGTTGTTGGAGTACGAGTGGCAGCCAACAATCGCACCCACAACAATCGCACCCACAACAATCGCGCCCACACATGAACAGCCTGACTCAACGGGGCATTGGTTGGTCATAGCGGATGACAACAGCTCAGCATTGCAAGCAGCGCTCAATCAACGGGGCGTGTCGTACACTTTAGCAACGCATTCAATGCTAATGTGGCAAGGTGATTATCATTCCCTCGATTTATCCATTGAAGCGGATTGGCTGTGGCTGTTGCGCTTGTTGGCCGAACGTGATGCGTCCGCTCCCCCGCTGCTGGGCGTATTACACGCCGCTGCGCTTGCCCCGCAAAGCGCCTCGCCCATCGAGTGGCAACAGCAAATCATAGGAGCCGGTAGTCTACTGATGCTGTGTCGCGCCTTGGACACACTGAAACACGAGTGGGAAACACAGCAAGCCGACGCAGCGAATCCGTGGACACATATCCGCTTGTGTGTCGCAACCCGAAATACGCAGCCGACGCAGCGTAACGATAAGATTGAATTGGCGCATGCTGGATTGTGGGGCATGCGTCGCGTAATTGGTAATGAATATCCCGATTTAAAATCGCGCATTGTTGATGTGGATGAGACGGCGGAAAGTCTGAAGCATTTGATCGCGATCATGCTGTCGGACAGTGGCGAAGATGAATGGTCCGTGCGAGCAGACCTCGTTTCCGTCCATCGTTTGCAACGCTTCCTCCCCGAATCCACACCACGTCGCGACCACCAGCCGCCGCCCCAGCGCATGGAAGTGAGTGTCCCTAAAATCGGTGATTTATCCTCAATAATTTGGTCACCGTTACCGGAGTGCGCTCTGGCAGCGCATGAAATTGAAATTGCCGTGGCTGCCAGTGGTTTAAATTTTAAAGATGTGATGAAGGCTACTGGCTTATTCCCGCCACGCTTGCTGGCTGGGAATTTATGGTCGAAGGACACCTTAGGCATGGAGTGTTCGGGTACGGTGGTGCGCGTAGGTTCCGCCGTGACACACGTCAAGGTGGGTGACAAAATCATGGCCTTAGCGCCACGTTCCTTTGCTACGCACGCCTTAACGCACGAATGTCTTGCCGCACCCATTCGCCGCTTAAACTGGGACGACGCGGCGGCAGTGCCAGTGGCTTATCTCACCGCCAGTGTAGCGTTGGAGCATTTGGCGCAACTGCAAGCGGGCGAGACAGTGCTGATTCATGCCGGCAGCGGCGGTGTGGGTCAAGCGGCCATCCATTTGGCCCATCTTTTAGGCGCTAAAGTGATCACGACAGTCAGTAATGAGGAAAAGCGACGCGTCGTAGAAACATTAGGCGTTGAGCACTGTTTTCATTCGCGCTCTCTCACGTTCGTAGAGGACGTACTAACGGTAACGTCTGGTCGTGGAGTAGACGTCATATTGAATTCACTAGCTGGTGAAGCCATTGCGCAAGGCGTGTCGCTACTGGCGGATTATGGGCGCTTTATCGAGATCGGCAAAATGGATCTCGATCGCAATATCGCGCTGGGCATGAAGCCGTTCACCCGCTGTCTGTCTTTTCACTCCATCGATCTGGACCGTTTACTGGCACAGAAAGTGGACATGTGTGGTCATTTATTTCAGCGTATAGCCACACGCATTGAGCGCGGTGAATTACCGCCATTGCCCATCCAACGCTTTCATTCTGACCAGATAACAGAAGCGTATCAACTGCTCGCGTCCGCTCGACATACTGGTAAATTGGTCGTGGCGATCGAACCCGAGAAAATGGCCAAACGATTACAATCTAGCGTCTGCTTTAGCTCCAAGTCCTCATACATTATCAGCGGCGGTTTAGGCGGATTTGGCTTACAACTTGCGCTTTGGATGGCCCAAAAGGGAGCGGGCAATGTGGTCTTGTTGGGACGACGCGGCGCCCAAACGCCTGGAGCGGACGCAGCCCGAAACCAATTGCACGCCTTGGGCGCTCAGGTGCAAATCATAGCCTGTGACGTATCCGATGAAGCGCAAGTCATGGCCGCCATAGCTCAAGTGAATCAAGATCACCCCATTGCGGGCGTATTTCATGCCGCCGCCGTACTGGATGACGCCCTCATTAAGAATTTGGATGTGGCGCGTTACCAAAGCACTTTTGCTCCCAAAGCGATGGGAGCCTGGTTCCTGCACGTAGCCACCTTGGACTGTCCTCTACAGTATTTTATGTGCTTCTCTTCCATGGCCTCCGTACTGGGTAACCAAGGTTCCGCTAATTATTGCGCCGCCAATGCTTTCGTGGATGGCTTGGCGCATTATCGTCGAAGTCAAGGCTTGCCAGCCCTGACCGTCAATTGGGGCGTAATTGCCGATGTTGGCATGGCGGCAGAAGAAGATTTTTATCGTCAAAATCTCGAACGCAATGGCTTGACAACGATTCATTCCATCCACTGTTTGGAAATGCTAGAACTGCTGTTGGCGCAGCAACGCACGCAAACCACCGTATGTCCAATCGATTTTGATACCTGGCTTCGCTTTAACCCAGCGGGTTCCGAGGGACGTTTAGCGGCATTAAAACACGACCAAGCGGGTGGAGGATCGGCGCAACAGCAAACCGAAGCACTGCTGAAATTAAAAGCGGCTCTGGATAAAGTGACTCCGGCTGAGCACATAGAGGTAGCGCGAACCACGGTGAAAAATATCCTGGTGGACGTGCTTCGTTTGGATTCAGACTTCATTGAAGGCGATAACTCACTCACCGCCTTGGGCGCTGACTCATTAATGGCCATTGAAATTAAAATTCGCCTGGAGCAAGTCGGTCTGCTGTTGTCAATCACGCAATTATTGAATCGTAACTCAGTCAACAGTCTGGCCGCCCAGTTATTGTCAGCCCTGGGATACCGAGAGACCGAAATCGAAAAACCCGAGCCAGTACGCGTTTCTTCCCAAGCTTCCACCCCCGGAAGCGCCTGGTTATGGCTGAAACATCAAAACCCAGACGCTCAGATCCGTTTGTTTTGTTTTCCATACGCTGGCGGTGGCTCATCAATTTATAACCCCTGGGCGAAACAGTTACCTGCATCGATTGAACTGATACCCATTCATCTCCCAGGACGCGGAGCCAGAGAAGCGGAACCCTATAGTGAAAGCTTGTTCGAAGCCGCTGAGCATATCTCTCAAGCGCTCATACCGTTGCTGGATAAGCCTTTCGTGTTATTTGGTCACTGCATGGGCGCCATCATGATGTATGAAGTGGCGCAGCGCTTGGAACAACACGGTTTTGTGGCGCGGCATCTGTTCGCCTCTGGATGCATGGCGCCGCATCTGTACAATTCCCCAGTAGTTCATGAGCAACCGGATGATCATTTTCTGAACGTGTTGCGGCTCATCAGCTTCAGCGGCACCCAGGCGTTAATTACAGATCCAAGCTTGCGACAAACGCTGTTTCCGTTGTTGCGCAGCGATTTTCGCTCAGTGGCGGAATATGGCCCAAATCGGCGTGAACAACTGCCGTTAAGCGCGCCCATCACAGGCATTGCCGCTCACAATGATTTGTTTGCAGCACCCAAAGCGATGGAAAGTTGGGGTCAATTTACCCAAGCTGAATACCGCTTGGCTCAGTTGCCAGGTGATCATTATTTTGTGGAATCCGATCGAGAATCAATCATTGCCTTATTGGTGGACACCTTAACCGATGCTTCAACCGATGCTTCAACCGATGCTTCAATCGATGCATCAATCGATGCACCAGTCGCTGCAGCACGCCATGCCACTCAGCACATGCAATGGGTTGAATGTCAAACGTCCGCGCTCGGCCAGGTGCCCATAACGTCAGTCAAGTCGGAAACCCAGCGACAGGCATGGCGAACGCGCGGTGAAGCTGCCGCCAAATCGCAGAAAATTCAGGTGATCTGTTTGCCGCCAGCGGGCTTAGGCGCCGACGATTTGCCGTATGAAGCCTTAAGTCAGAATCTTTTGCGCTTCAAATCCATTGATTGGCATGGAGAATCCATCGATTCGCCGCTGGATTCAATCGACAAAATCGCCGATCACCTCTTTGAAGTCTTAGCGCCGACATGGACTGAACCCAGTTTATTATTTGGCCACTGTCTGGGTGCGACCGTAGCTTACGAACTCGCCTTGCGAATGCAAGATCAGGGTATCCCTCCTTTGGGTTTGGTGGTGGCGGGCGTAGTGGCCCCGCACCTGTATGTGGCGCCCAATGCGCACCTATTGCCCGACGAAAAGTTGGTCGAACTGATGCAGGTGGTAAAGTACCCCTACGCTCATGAACTGGAAGTAAATGCACTTTTCAGACGCAACAAACTGGATCTTTTACGCCGTGATTTGAAGGCCATGGCAACCTATGAATATCGATCGCAAGCGCCACTGGTTTGCCCCATCACCGCCTTATCGTTAAGGCACGATCTGTGGAGCTATCCACTTAGAACCAACTGTTGGCGATACCACACCCATCAGCGTTTCGAGGTAAAAGAATGGCCAGGAGATCATTATCAGCCACTGCAGCGAATGGATGATGTACGATCCATCATTCTGTCGCACTGGCTGGAAACGCAGCAGTCCATTGACGCCTTCAGCGATAAACGGGTTACGGCCTAAGTCGGCCTAAATCTAAATAAAGAGGGATTATGTATGAAACACGTCAAGCAACCAGACAATACCGTTTCAGCGTCTGAACGAAATCCAACTGAAAAGCATGTGTTTCTCGCTAAGAATATGTTTTTTGGGATCTTGTGCTACACCTCCATGGTGTTGTATTTTTTTAACATCATACCGCTCTGGGGCATGATCATAGCAAACGTTCTGTTTTATATTCGAGCTTACTTGCGGATGCATGATTTAACGCATGGCTTTTCTTTTAAAACGTTGACAGCTCGATTTGTCCCCACGTTGTTTTATGGACACCCCGTGTGGGGCGGCGTAACCGCTTTTATGACAACGCATCTTGAACATCATCGTTTTTTGGGCACAGACCGCGACCCGTGGCTTTATTATTACGTTGGGCACCCCCTGCAGGCTTTGTTTTTCAATATGATTGAGCCAGAAGTGAATTTATACAATTATATAAAATGGCATGGCGTGAATCGAAAGCTGTTTGAAAACATTGCATTTGATATCGCCAAAATGGTGATTCACTTGCTGATTTTTCAAGGCGCTTATTTGGCCTATATGATCGTTCAACGCGTTTGTCACGGCACGGGCGTATTTTTGTTTAATTTCTTTCAGCACCGTGAAAACTTCCGCGCGGACTCCGCCATTGGCTCTTTCAATCGGGAAGCGCCATTACGCCCGTACGCTCCTTGGATACGAATGTTTTGGGGAAAGGCGTTAACTGAAGCCGCATTTTATCATAATCGTCACCATGTGTTGAAGCAAATGCATGAACCTTCCCATCGCTATGTGCTGTTGTCTGACGAAGGTAAACAAACCCTGTACAACGACAATTGGCCACTGACCGAAATCCAGCATTTGAATATGAACAAGACAACGATCAAGGAGTCAGCCGCATGAAGGTCTCAGCGGTTACGGATCCTATTAATGCAGTTCCCACTGACGCGATGCCCCACGCTGAACAGACCTCAATGTCTCCGGTCAAGGTTCCGCCGTTGTGTCAAACTGAACGAGAGCGAGATCGACGCAAAGCCTGGATTGAAATTACCGTTCGCTGCCTCACTATGCATGCCGCCATGGTGCTGTGCTTCCTTGGCGTGCTACCCGCATGGGGCTTGCTGTTGGTGAATGTGGTATTTTATCCCGGTATTTATTTAATGTTGCACGACCTTTGCCACGCTTGGCCAGTGAATCAGTCCGGTTGGATTTGTCGCTATCTACCCACGGCAAACCCCGTGTGGGGCGGTATTGCCGTGTTCCGATCCACGCATTTCCGCCATCATAAGTATTTGGGCACCACCTTGGATCCCTGGCTTCCCTTCTATAGCGGACATCCGTTAAGGGCTTTATTGGGTAATTATCTGGAGCCAGAAATCAATTTGGCGAATCATCTGCGAGCAGACGGGTGGCGTCGAGCCCTGGTTAAAAATATTCTATTTAATCTCAGTTTTATGACAGTCCATCTGGTCGTATTCGGGTGGGTGTATCTCATGCATATGGGATTTCAGCGTTTAGTGCATGGCTTGGGTATTTTCTGGTTTAATTTTTATTCCCACCGCGAGAGCCTATCGGCTAACGCACCCATTGGAACCTGGAATCGAGAAAAGGAATACGGTCGCTTTCAGCCGTTTATGCGATGGATTTGGGGTGATGTGATCGACGGAGCCGTTTATCACAATCGTCACCATATCATTGGCCAGGTACATCAGCCGGTACGCCTGTATCATAAACTATCGGACCAAGGTCCCTATACACGCTATATCAAACAATGGCCTATCGCGACTGTGGCCCCACTGGACTCTCAACAAAAAGGAAGCGGCAATGTCGCTTGAAACCGAAAAAAACTAATATTCAAGTCAAACCAAATGAACTTGCCAATGACATAAATTAAGCAATTTATGTCATTATATGATTATGCGATTACGTGCTTGTGCCATCATTTTTATTTATCGCCATTTTCATTTATAACAGACAACTCAAAATTCTGTTTACTCAGAGAGACACCATTTACCAAAATTTCGACGCTGTGCGTTCCATGATAATAGCGCCGTGTTGTGATTTTTCTAATAGCGTGACTTTTTCTGGCGTGTAGTACAGCATTCGGTTTGAGCACCGTCATTTTCCATTTAAATACTTTTGGCGATGTGCTCCCGTTTGCCTTCCGATGGTGAATCACGTAATCCACGATGAGGTTCTGCGGTTTATCGGATGCCGAACGAAGGATGATATCAAAAACGAGTGTTCCACCGAACGTTACGTGTGGCGTTTGGACATTTAGTTTTTCAACGGTAATCGCGGGATCATTGTATCCAAGCGTTTTCAATGTTGACTTATGCCCTTGTTTAATCAGCGTACGGCAGGCGTGCTTTACTAAACGTTTTCTATTTTGATCGGCATTTTTTAACCACGCTTTTGCTATTTTCTCAACCAGCTCGGGATGGTCTTTTGAAATATCATTCAGACTATTCGCTACCGAACGGCGCACATATTCTTCCTCATCATCTCTCAATGTTTCCAGTAATGGAAAGATAGGAGTCGGGTCATCAATGAAGCTTTGCAGTCTCATCGCCCACGGTAAACGTGGACGGGTACTTTCAGAAACAAGACGGCGTACGTGATAGTTCGGATCTTTCGTCCATTTTTTCAGCAACGCTAAAGTACGCATCTGATCTGAAATGAGAAAAAAACGAATGTCAAATTCTGCGCTAAACCTAGAGGTGGATGCTTTGAAGAACGCCATTGAGACGTCGAAATGTGCTAGACCATGTTGGCTAACATAGTGGTTAAACGGTAAGGTCGCCCAACCCGTAACACCTAGTTCTTTTCCCGCTTGCCAGTCTTCCTGTTCTGGCGCAAGCGCTTTGTGCAAAATCGACACCGATTGATTGTAGTCACTGGGTAGATAAATCGACAAGGCATTTGCGATATGAGCAATCCGCTCTTTCAATTCTAAATTTTCTAGATTTCGAACCGCCGTCTTGACAAACTCATTTTTGTCAAAGCCCTTCCATGCGCGCTTGAGATGATCGCCAATTTGAGTAATCATCTCAGAATTATATTCATTCTTAAAAGGGTCAGGCATTTTCTATCCTAAGTTGTACTCACAGTGAACGCTCGACAAATTGCTTTCAGAACGATTGCTTTCAGAATGTCACATATCAATTAATCACATTTGTTCCCTTTCAACGCTTCGATTGCTGTGCAAAACGCATCCAGACCAGCACGTAATACACCAGACATCTCTTGGTTATTCACAATGCCTTCAAGGTTTAATCCACTGCTCAACAGTGGCACAGAGCGACACGCCTTTTCAATTATATTTCCTGACATCGTTGTCAGCACTTCTTTTAAAGCGCGCTGCGCATGAAATGCCCGTGGCGATGTATTGATGAGCATAATGGGCTTGTATGGAAACTCTACACCACTCACTAACCAATCCAGCGCATTTTTCATTGGCCCGCTAATGCCGTGGGCATATTCCGGACTGGCTATGATTAAACCATCGGAAATTCGCAAAGCATCAACTAATGTCTCTAAAGCTGGAATTGATTGACCCTCACGATCAGGATTGAACAACGGTAACTCTCCAATAGAACCGATTGTCACATCAACGTGAGCAGGGGCTATGTTTTTCAAGGCCTGAATAACACGTGTGTTGTACGACGCTTTTCTCAAACTCCCAGACAATGCCAATACTTTCATATTTCCCATTCGATACCTTGCTTCCTCTTGTTTTTAGTTGCCCGCCATGCGTTGTGCGTTGTCGCTTGGATAGATATCAAAGCAATATCAATTCCACCCAAACCAGAGATCACTAACGATATCAATTTTTCCCATCTCAACAAGCAGATTTTTTATTTACACTAGACTTATACATGAACAGCTTCTCAATGAGACCCTTTTGATCAAGGAGCAAGACTTTGGTAAACACGTTCATTCCTTATCGCTTGTTTTTCTTAGCGCTGATTTTCAGCGGGAGTAGCGCAGCAAGCGCTCAAATCTGCACAAGCGAAAACAGCGTGACACTGCGCAATAATAAAACTACGATCATAGATTACCGCCGCTCATCTGTCAGTGAAAACCCCTTGTTTAATCCTTCTCGACTTGTTGGTGGTGACACCGTCTGTATATATGGAGCGCAAGATGGACGAGCACCCGGTCTCAAAATACGCAATTTTTATAACGCACCAAATCTGTCTGAGTCAAACCCCATTCGTTTTATCAACGCTGGTGGGCAGGTTGTGCTGGGCGATAACAACACGGATACGCCCGTGTACGTGCAAAACAGTCGCCACCTGATTCTGAGTGGCACGGGTGTAGAGGGCGTAACCTACGGCTTTCTAGTAGATGGTGAAAACATCAGCTCTGAAGGCGTAAAACTGAGCAACCGCACCAGTCATATTGAGCTGGATCATTGGGAAATCAGTAACGTCATCAAAATCGGTCTTCATCTTAGGGGACACGCAAACTGCGCTGACGCCTCCCCACCGGAAGGCGTTAGCTACCGTCATGTCTATGATCTGGATGGCGATGGCTTTGCTCAAAAAGGCTGGATACTGGGATACAACTTCCTAAATCAACCTATTTACGATCCAGGTGACGTGGATGATGTACTCACTCAAAATAACTTCACCATTCGCAATATCAGTATTCACCACAATTACGTACACGATACGGGCACGGAAGGCATGTACCTCGGTCAAAATATGGTAGACCATTTGTATCGTCACGATGGTTCTCGAGGCCCAGCCATGGGGAGTAAGATCACCTGCCGATACAAAAATCCAAACCTACCCAACGACTACCAGCCCT
>JARRRL010000028.1:0-14191 GCA_037380725.1 Gammaproteobacteria bacterium
TAATTTAACTTGCATGTGCATTGGTAAATCAGCGACTTCATCCAGAAACAGCGTGCCGTTTTGGGCGACTTGGAATAAACCTTTCTTGTCTTCATTGGCACCGGTAAAACTGCCTTTTTTGTGCCCGAAAAATTCACTTTCCATGAGCTCAGATGGAATAGCGCCACAGTTTACAGGTACAAAGAGTGCTGTGGCGCGGGGACCCAGTTCGTGTATCAAGCGCGCGACGCGTTCTTTCCCGGTACCGGATTCGCCGCTGATGTAGATGGGGGCTTGGCTGCGAGCTAATTTGTGTATTTGTTTGGATAAAGTTTGCATGGGCGCACTGTTGCCGATTAGCTCGATCGAAGCGCCATGGGCCTGCGGTGTGCGTTTGTGTGATTGCAGGTTGAGCGCATTGGTCACGAGCTCCCGAAGTTGACCCAAATTCACAGGCTTGGAAACGTAGTCAAAAGCACCCGCTTTGAACGCTGAAATGGCCGTGTCGATGGAGCCAAATGCGGTGATGACGGCGACCGGTAAATCGGGTGTTTCAGCTTGAATATGAGACACGAGCTCGATGCCTGTGCCGTCGGGTAAATGCATATCCGTCAAGCATAAATCGAAGTCGTTTTCGTTTAAGAGTTGTTTGGCGTGCGCGACATCTTCTGCGCTGTCGGTGCTGATGTTCATGCGACCCAGTGTGATTTCAAGCAGTGCTCGAATGTCGGGTTCGTCGTCGACGATGAGTGCGCGAGGTGGGGGCATCGTTTACTCCTCGGGTATGTGAGAGAGGCGGCGAGATGATCATGAAGTTAGCAGCCGACCAGGGTGTGCAAAAGTGATGCGGAAGCACGCCCCTTTTCTTTCCTTTTGTATGTAGCTTAGACTGGCATGGTTCATTTCGCACAGTTCCCGGGCTATGTAAAGACCCAGCCCGGTCCCTTTGCTTTCTGAGGTGTAAAACGGTTCGAATAGCCGTGTTAAAGCGTGATCGGGTATACCGGGACCGTCGTCATTGACTTCCAAATACGGCAATGTTGAACCTGGTAGTTCACCTGACAGCAACGTCAAGGTGGCGGAGCCTGTTTGTCGTAAGCTGTAACGAATCCCGTTTTCAACGAGATTGGTTAAGACTTGATTGAGCTGCGAAGGGTCCGCTTGCACCCAGCAAGGACGCAGACCACTTAAGTCGATGTGGCACGGTTTGTTGTACGCTTTCGTGAATTCGTCAACGAATTGATGCACCCATTGATCCAGTTTAAAACGCTGGATGAGAGACGTTTTGCGTCGTGATAACTGCAAGACGTTTTCAATGATGTCGTTGACGCGTAAGCAGTGGTGTTGAATGATGCGTGTCATTTTCAGATCAGCTTGATCGACGTTTTTGGATTCCATTAATAACTGGGCAGCGTGACTGATGGCACCTAAAGGATTGCGGACTTCGTGAGCTATGGCGGCGGTAAGCTGGCCGAGTGAGGCGAGTTTTAAATGCTGAGCTTGCTGGGTTAATCGGCTGGTGTCATCGAGAAAAATAATATATTGATCACCCGTATTGCGCGATAAACGCGCAAAGTGTGGGGAGACTTCGATGCAGTCGGGTGACGCTCGAAAGGGTTTTAGAGGGGCGTTTTCATTGTCGAGCCACTGTGATAATCGATCGTTTAAAGGAGGGCAGGCTTGGGGCAAGGTCTGATCGTGCAATGGGGTGGCGGCAGTTGATGGAATTTCCATTGGTTCAATATCCAATTGTTCGGATGCTGCTTTGTTCATGAGCTGTATTGTTTTGGTTTTATCAACCACCATGACGCCGGTGAGCATGCGTTGGATAATGTAATGATTCAAGTTTTGCAGTTCCAGTAAATCTTGCTCTGCGGCGCTGATGAGCGCTTCACTTTCGCGTAAGCGCGAGGCCAGTTTTTGCGCCAATAAGGAGGTGCTGAACAATACAATACCCAGTGTGCCAGCACGAATCCAATTATCGGTAGTGCTGTCTGTTGTGAGTGAGATGAACGTTTGCTCGATTAAGAGGGTGAGTGTGGCGAAAGCGGCAATGAAGGTGGCTAATTTGCCTTCCAATAAAATCGTGCTGGCGGCGACACAAACGACCAGTAAAATGGTTAAATGACTGCTGAGTCCGCCCGATGCGTGGGCCAATAGAATGATGGTGGCAATGTCGGAAATTAAACTGATGAGCGATAAGTTGCGCTGCCAATCGAGGTGGCGGTGATGCACCATTAAGGTGAGAACACTGATGGCAATGTATCCGATTGATACCGTCAAATATAAGCTTGAGTAGGTGGTGTGAGGAGGTTGTGAAATCAGAAAGAAGGCAGCCAGAAGCAGTCCACTGATCAGGACGCGGTACCAGGAATACACGCGAAACGGTTGCCATTCTCGAGCGAGACTGTGCAGAGGAAGTGCTGGGCTATCCGAAAGGTGAGGGGGCATGAGTCCAGTGTAGTCTTTTTATCATGTTTTATTGCTACAGGGTTCATCGTTCAATAAAACGGTGGCTGTCCCCTTGGGGTGATGGTCCGTCGTGCGAGTCGATTCAAGGTGGTTTGAGTTTAAGGAGAGAGGGTATGAACCAATCGTGTGCAACGACGCGGCACTTAACCGTTGCGTTTGAACAGTTTAACCCAATTGTGGGTGATATCACCGCGAATGTGGAGGCCATATTGTCTGCGGCGCGTCAAGCTGTTGCTGCGGGGGCGGACATCGTGGTTTTTTCAGAACTGTCGCTGGTGGGGTATCCGCCAGAAGATTTATTGTTTCGTACTGATTTACGGCCAGCTGTGGAGCGAGCGCTTGTGCGCTTGTGTGATGCGCGATGAGCGATTGATATAGTGCTGGGGTATCCAGAAGTCAGCTCAGTAGGTATTTACAACGCGGCGTGTGTGATTCGCCACGGAGAGCGAGTGGCAAACTACCGTAAGCAGTGTTTGCCCAATTACGAAGTGTTTGACGAAAAACGTTATTTTTTACCGGGCGATGCCCCGACTGTTTTTGACGCCTGTGGTGTGCGTGTCGCCATAACCATTTGTGAAGATTTGTGGGAAGCGCAGCCCAGTCAACAGGTGAAGGCGTTGGGTGCGGATGTCATGATCAATTTGAATGCATCGCCTTATCACTTGGGTAAGTCAATGGTTCGCTGTGCGATGGTGTGTGCGAGAGCGCTGGAGGCCGGGTGTGGTATTGCGTATGTGAATCGAGTTGGCGGACAAGACGAATTGGTTTTTGATGGTCGATCGATGGCGGTGAATGCAAATGGCACTGTTGCTTTTGAAGGCCCTCATTGTGAATCGGCTTCGTGGTTGCTGACTTATGATGTAACGTTGGGGCAATGGTTTCGACCGGAAGAATCGGCGGGTGTGGATGGTGTTGCGACGGGAAGGCGTGATGCGGTACCTGAAATCATTTCACCCGAAACAGTAGAAGGGGAGTTGTACACCGTTTTAGTGCAAGGTGTGCGTGATTACGTGAATCGGAATGGTTTCCGTGGTGCGGTATTGGGTTTGTCGGGAGGCATTGATTCGGCGTTAACCTTGTGTGTGGCGGTGGATGCGTTGGGTGCGGATCGTGTGCGAGCGGTGATGATGCCTTATCATCATACGGCTAATGAAAGCATTGTCTTGGCGCAAGGCCAAGCTGAGCGTCTGGGCGTGGATTTTAGCATTAAACCGATTGCTTCAGTGGTCGAGCGATTTGCAGAATTACTGTGTGATGACATTGATCCCGAGGGGCATGGGGTTACTCAGCAAAACTTGCAAGCACGGGTGCGGGGTGTGATTCTGATGGCCTTGTCCAATGAGTCGGGTGATATTGTGCTGACTACCGGCAATAAGAGTGAATTGGCTGTGGGATATTCCACGCTGTATGGTGATATGGCTGGGGGATTTGATCCGATTAAAGATGTACCAAAAACGATGGTGTACCGTCTGGCTGAATACCGTAATCAACACGATGAAGTCATACCGCACCGTGTTCTGACACGTCCGCCCACTGCTGAACTGGCGCCCGGTCAACAGGATTCGGATAACCTGCCGCCGTACGAGGTGCTCGATGAAATTTTACGGTATTACGTAGACGGTGATTGTGGTGTGGCGGAAATCATTGAAAAAGGGTTCGATGAACAAACGGTGTTGCGTGTTGCGCAACTGGTCGATCGGAATGAGTACAAACGTAGGCAGGCTCCAATCGGAGTGCGTGTGTCTCAGAAAGGCTTTGGTAAAGACCGTCGTTATCCGGTTACTTTTTCGTGGCGTGTTCGTGGCGTGGTGAGCAACGATGAACACCACTGAACAATGGTAATGGTATAGTGATGTGACTTTACTTTATTGCGTATCGGACAATTCAGGGATGCGGGTGTGACGTGCTTCCACGTGAAGCCGAAATCGCTGGCATGCGCTCACAAAGCGGGCAATCTGTAAGAGGCGTGCTCGCGTTGGTGGATTTTCTTCCGAGTAATGCTCCATTTCTGACAGAAAAAACAGCGCTTGTTCTGAGACGTCGGTATTTTTGGAGTGGGTGGCGAGTGTATAGAGATTGAGCTCCGCCGTTTGGCATAACTGCAAAGGCTGTAGCAGTAATGCTGCATGTGTTGGGGTTTCTTGCATGTTGGTCACGTTCCATGTGTTGTGCGCTGCGTGCTGCGCTGTCGAGTCTCCTTTTTGACTTATTATGGTTGATTTATAATCGATGCGAGATGCGAATAGTGGCCAAAATGGCTGCACTCCGTGGGCTGTCGGCGTTTCGTAAACGACTTTCGTAAAATACGAAAATCGTTACGCGTGAGCGCCACGTGAGTGAGTAAAATCTTGGTTACCCCACCGGTGAGGCGGCTTGATTGGCGGCGGCTTGTGTGACCAGAGCGGGTGCTTCCGTTGACGGTTTGAGCGTCGATTCCGAAGTGGTAAAAGGGGAGCCAAAGTCTTGGTGTTCGATGCCGTAATTCATAAAATTTTTGCGTATGTGCTGTTCCAGAGCGGCGTAGTCAACTTGCAGTCCCATGGTTTCGGCTCGCTTCAGGGTAAGGCTGTTTCGGTGGGCTAATTTTTGTAATCGTTTTTCTGCGTCCTGCATGGTCATTCGTCCTCTTTTTATTGGGGTGAAGCGAAATGGGGCTGTGGCGCGTGGTTTTCTACGTGGTTTTCTAGGTCGCTAAAAACGCAGCACTTGTAGTAATAGTAACTGCCGTTTAGCGGCTTGGCTAATAATACAATGCTATATCTGAGCAGCGATTGACGCATCATAAAATTCTATGATGCCAAAAACGCGAAAAGGTGCGCGAAATAGAATCTTCTATTCGCGTTTTTACAGGGGGTAAAGAGGCTTTTTTCGTTTAATGCAGTGTTATTTTGATGGCGGTAAACCTCACCCGATTAAACCAAATGTGAGCCAGTGATACCACGGCTTTGCTGAGCGCGTGCTGGGCGTATATTTCAGTTGACCGGTCTCATTCAGCTCTGGGTAGTGGGGAAAGTTTTTGCTCAGTACGGATTCGGTTTGCTGGGCCAAATCGTTCAGGCCGAGTTCGCGGTACGCTTTGACCACCAGCGCCATGGCTTCGGGTACAGCCGGTGTTTCGGGATAATTTTCCATGACGGTTTTACCCCGGTTTAATACAGCGATGAAGGCGCGACGTTCCAAGTAATAGCGTGCGGCCACTAATTCGTGCTCCGCCAGGAGATTGCGTAAATAAACCAGGCGCTGTTGTGCATCGGCGGCGTAGCGACTGTTCGGAAATTTATTCAAAAACAGACTGAAATCAGAAAACGCTTCGTGCAAGGGGTGGATGTCCCGTTGTGCGGGTGAAGTCGGTAAAATCCGGGCTTTAAATCCGCGGTCCACGCTGAACGTGGACAAGCCTTTCATGTAGTACGCGTAATCGACATCTTTGTGATTGGGGTGTTGGCGAATGAAGCGTTCCGCCTGCAGGGCGGCGGCGGTGTATTCGAGACTGCGGTAATAGGCATAGATCAAATCCAACTGCGTTTGTATCGCGTAACGCCCAAAGGGATAGCGTGATTCCAATTGTTCCAGTTGTTCGACCGCCATTACGTAATTGTGGACGTCCATCGCTTTTTGGGCAGATTGATAGTACTGCTGTTCGCTCAGTTGTTTGGCGTTTGCATCGTCGTTGTTGGCGCAACCGCTGCTGAATGAAAAGAGCGAAATCAACAGAACGTAACCCAACAGGCGTTTTGGGGTCCGTAAGCATAGCGGGGGGTGAGTGAAGCGGATCTTAGGTTGAGACAACACAGAATTTCCTCTCGGCAGTTCAGGCGATGGTTTGTGGTTACAGACTCCACTTTATCGACCAAATTAAAACACAGATACGGGTGTAAGCACAGGTGTAGCTGCCTTCGTCAGCCCCGTTTGGTTCGATGTGGATGAGAGTGTCTGTGTTAGACTGCTGATCGAGATGAAATTTTGGATAGTGATTGTTGATGGTATTTAGAGCGGGGGTGAAAGCGGGGGATGGTGTTTCGAAAATGAGCGATGATTGGGGTTCGTGCGTGGAGCGTGAAATCGTTATGCCGACAACGTTAGCTGGTCAGCGTTTTGACGCAGCGGTTCATCATGTGTGGCCGGAGTTTTCGCGGGGACGTTTACAAAAGTGGATCAAAGCAGGCGCAATTACAGCGAATGATAGACCTATACAAAATAAGACCACAGTGCGAGGTGGTGAGCGGGTGCGCTTGTTGGCTGAGTTGACGCCTGAGCAAAACTGGTCACCGCAAGCGGCAGAATTGGATGTTCGTTTTGAGGACGACGATTTTCTGATTGTCAATAAATCGGCGGGGGTGGTGGTGCATCCTGCGCCTGGGCACGCTGAGAATACGTTGGTAAACGCGTTGCTTTACCACGCGCCGCAGTTGGCGCATTTACCGCGTGCGGGCATCATTCATCGTCTCGATAAAGAAACCACGGGTTTGCTTGTGGTGGCTAAGTCTTTAATGGCGCATGCGGCGTTGGTGGAAGCCTTACAAGCTCGTCGTATCAAGCGAGCGTATTTGGCGCTGGTGTGGGGCTTGGTGACAGGGAGTAACACGGTAAATAAGCCGATTGGACGACATCCGCGCGTGCGAACCAAAATGGCGGTCGTGGATTCAGGTAAGCCTGCTGTGACCCATTTTCAAATTAAACAACGTTTTGCGCAACACACCTTGCTGGACGTACAGCTCGAAACGGGGCGTACGCATCAAATACGCGTTCATTTGGCCTCCATGGGTTTGCCCATTGTGGGGGATCCAGTTTATGGCGGACGGCAGCGTGTGGTGGCGGGAGCTTCGTTCTTGGTGCGGGAGCGCGTGGCCGCGTTTCGTCGGCAAGCCTTGCACGCGACGGCGCTGAGTTTGGCGCATCCTCGTAGCGGGGAAACGGTGTGCGTTGAGGCGCCGATACCCGAAGACTTTCGCGCGTTGTTGAACGCGTTGTCGGAGACGACAGCGTAAGGCGTGTTGTGATGTTTGATGATCTTTTGTGAATGGCAATTTGGGTTGATGTTGTGAAAAACCTGGCGTCCGTGAGTCCGTATTTAATTCCCGCGTCTTGGCCGAAGCCACCATCGGTATTTGCGTTTCACACCACACGTTGGGGTGGAGTGAGTTGTGGCGTGTACGCGACGTGGAACCTGGGGTTTCATGTCGGCGATGAGGCGCGATGGGTGGCGCAAAATCGTGCTTTGCTGATGGCGCGGGTGCGCGCCATCTCTCCGTGCGACAGAGGGTTGGCTTTTCAGTGGTTGAATCAAGTACATGGCATTGAGTTGGTTTCATTGCCTAGGCCATCGTTAAATGGCTCGGAGAATTGTTTGGATTCGTCTTCTCGGGTTGTTGGTGGTGATATTGATGATGCCGCGCCTCAGGCCGATGGGGTTTTTCTGCGGCAACCCGGTACGGCTGCTGTTGTGTTAACTGCTGACTGTTTGCCCCTCGTGTTGGCGGATCGCAGCGGGGGGGCGATTGCGGTTGTGCATGCGGGTTGGCGTGGTCTGGCGGCTGGTATTCTTGAGACAGCGCTGGCGGCGTTTCAGGTTCCAGCGGATGAGATTGTGGTGACATTGGGACCCTGCATTTTACCGCGAAATTTTGAAGTTGGTGCTGATGTTCGCGCCACATTTTTGCATCGCTTTGGTCGTGAAGCCGCGACGGCGTTTCTCCCTCGCTCGGGTGGTCGTTGGTACGGAATGTTAGCGCGGTTGGCGTACCTACGTTTAAAAGCATTGGGCGTGTCCTGTGTTGTTGGTTTTGGTGTGACGCAGGCGCAGTCGTTGCTGAGTCACTGTAATCCGTTTTATTCCTATCGCGCCGCTCAAACAACCGGACGTTTTGCAACGGTTGTGGGCATTTTTGATGCGTAATGGGTTTTGCCTGCTTGAAACGCATTCGTGGTGGCCTCATTTCATCGTATGATAACGGTGAAGAATAACGGTGAAGATGGCAACTCGATTCCCATTATAATTTCGCTAACATTCCGATTGAGCTGAACGATTAGAGGTGAAGAATGCGCCCAGATAAATTTACCCATTCTCTGCAACAGGTGCTGGCTGAAGCACAGTCTTTGGCTGTTGGTTATGATCATAACTTCATTGAACCGATTCACCTTTTGTGGGCGCTCGTGGACCAAAAAGGCGGTAGTGCGGAACCGTTGATTGCCCGAGCTGGAGGAGATGTATCGGCGCTCAAGCAGGCCGTTCAAGCAAAGCTCAAAGGGATGGCTTGTGTGGGGGATCCTTCGGGAGAGGTGCACATATCTAATGACCTAGCGCGGGTCTTGAATGTGGCCGATCGGTTGGCGCAGCGGCATCAAGATCAATATATTTCCAGCGAGTGGGTGTTGTTAGCCATCGCGCAAAGTAAAGGGGAAGTGACGCCGTTGCTGGCGCAAGTCGGGGTGTCGCCGGAAAAGTTGGAGCAGGCTATTTTGGCCGTACGGGGTGGCGAAGCGGTGCGTGATCCCAATGCCGAAACAAATCGGCAGGCGCTGGATCGGTATACGGTGGATTTGACCGAACGGGCGGAGTCTGGAAAGTTGGATCCGGTTATTGGTCGGGACGATGAAATTCGACGAACCGTTCAGGTCTTGCAGCGGCGCACAAAAAATAATCCTGTCCTAATTGGTGATCCGGGCGTAGGAAAAACAGCAATTGTTGAAGGTCTGGCGCAACGCATCGTAAAAGGTGAGGTGCCGGAGGGGCTCAAGGATAAGCGCGTATTGGCATTGGATATGGGATCGTTAATCGCCGGGGCAAAATATCGTGGTGAATTTGAGGAACGATTGAAATCGGTGCTCCATGAATTAGCAAAACAAGATGGACGTGTGATTTTATTCATCGATGAACTTCACACGATGGTGGGTGCGGGTAAATCGGATGGCGCTATGGATGCGGGCAACATGTTGAAGCCCGCATTGGCGCGCGGTGAATTGCGTTGCGTGGGTGCTACAACGTTAGACGAATATCGAAAATTTATCGAAAAAGACGCCGCGTTAGAGCGACGTTTTCAAAAGATTTTGGTTGATGAGCCATCGGTTTCCGACACCATCGCCATTTTGCGTGGATTGAAAGAGCGTTATGAGGTGCACCACAACGTACACATTACGGACGGTGCGATTGTTGAGGCGGCTCGCCTCTCGTACCGTTACATCGCGGATCGGCAGTTACCGGATAAAGCGATTGATTTGATTGATGAGGCCGCTTCTCGAATACGCATGGAAATGGACTCCAAACCGGAATCCATGGATCGCTTAGAGCGTCGAATGATTCAACTGAAAATTGAGCGTGAAGCCTTGCACAAAGAAGACGATGGTGCATCGCGTGAGCGTTTGGCGCGTTTGGAAGAGGAGTTGGCGATGTTGACCAAACAATACGCCGATTTGGAGGAGGTGTGGAACGCGGAAAAAGCGGCTTTGCAGGGCAGTGCGCAAATTCGAGCGGAATTAGAGCAGGCAAAAATTGAGTTGGAAACGGCGCATCGAGCCGCTGATTTGGCGCGTTTATCGGAGTTGCAATATGGGCGTATCCCTGAATTAGAAAAACAACTGGCGGAAGCGACGGAAGCCGGTCAAGCGGAAAAAACGTTGTTGCGAGACAAAGTAACGGCTGAGGAAATTGCCGAAGTGGTTGCGCGTTGGACGGGGATTCCCGTCAGTAAAATGCTGGAAGGCGAGCGGGATAAATTGTTGCGCATGGAGTCGGTGTTGCACGAGCGGGTTGTGGGGCAGGATGCGGCAATTAAGGCGGTGGCGAGTGCGGTGCGACGTTCGCGTGCGGGCTTGGCGGATCCGGATCGTCCGAGTGGTTCGTTTTTATTCTTAGGACCAACCGGCGTGGGAAAAACCGAACTCTGCAAAGCCTTAGCAGCATTTTTGTTTGATTCGGAAGACGCGTTGCTTCGCATTGATATGTCTGAGTTTATGGAAAAACACGCGGTGGCGCGTTTGGTGGGGGCGCCGCCGGGGTATGTCGGTTATGAAGAGGGCGGATATTTGACAGAAGCGGTGCGGCGTAAACCTTACAGCGTCATTTTGTTGGATGAAGTGGAAAAAGCGCACCCTGATGTGTTTAACCTTTTATTGCAAGTCCTTGATGATGGCCGTCTGACGGACAGTCAAGGGCGAACGGTTGATTTCAAAAATACGGTCGTGGTGATGACATCTAATTTGGGTTCCGAAATCATTCAGTCGATGCCGGTCGATAAGTCATACGCCGATATGCAAGCGGCGGTCATGGCGGCTGTGCAGCAGTATTTTCGACCGGAGTTTATCAATCGTATTGATGAAGCGGTGGTGTTTCATGCCTTGGGTGCGGAGCACATTGGGGGAATTGCCTCAATACAAATTGAGCGCTTGGCACAACGCCTAGCGGAACGAGGCATTCATTTCTCATTAGATGAATCAGCCCTTGTTTTTCTGTCTAAGGTTGGGTACGACGCGGTATACGGTGCCCGTCCCTTGAAGCGAGCGATACAGCAGTACGTTGAGAACCCACTGGCTGAAGCCCTGTTGGCGGGCGACTTTGGCGCAGGCGAATCGATTACCGGAATGCTGAAGAGTGGTTGTATCGTGTTCGAATCGAAAGAACTTGACGAGAAGAATATATCTCAAGTTTAGGAGGTTTGTATTGAAGTTGTATCCCGCTTGTCGCTAGACTGGCTTTTCTATTAATGGTTTGTCAAGAAGCGTAACATTTTGCTTCTATTGGGTGTGTTTTGATATTTTATGCGCTTTCCTTGTGTGTATTTGTGCGTCGAGGGCGCCTAAGAATGTTTAGGAACGTTATTGCTCCCAATGAGTTAAGGTGAGATGGATTCGCTATTTGGCAGCCCAGAAGCCAGTCATGTGTACGATGGGGTGCGGCTATGTCTCTTGCAAATGCGGATTTATCCTTTTATCAATCACCCATGAATGGACCACTTTTGCGAACGCAGGTTGGGCGAGACTCAGCTGAAGAAGGTTCCTACGGTGGTGGTGATTCGCATGTAGAACGCACTGTGGAAGCGTTCAACCTTCGCTTGGACCACGATGCGGCATCTTTTGCGCGCGAGCTGAATGTGACTCGAACGCCGGTCAATGCTGCTACGGTTTCCAGTGTGATGCAGGCAACAGGGGCGGTCTCAAATCGTGTGGCGGCAGACAGTTTTGCCGCTATTGCTGGTACCACTTCTTCTGGCACTACTTCTACTTCTTCTGGTGCTGCGGGTGCTGGAGCGGGATCCGCGGCAAGTGGCGCTTCATCCGCTTCTGCGAGTGACGCAGCGGCGGCGGCGGCTGGAACGGGCACCGTTGCACCGTCTGGTCCCACCGATCCGTCGACGGTGGAGCCGACGGAGGAGGATTTGGCAAATGAACGCTATGATGTGAATGAAGACGGAGCGGTTTCTGAACTGGAAGCGCAGGTCGGAGTGGCTATGGATAAAACATTTAAAATGACGGCGGTCATGCAAATGGGCCAAGCAAATGGCAAGGCTACATTGGAAATGCAAAAGCAGCGGCAGCAAGCAGAGAAGATGATCCAGCAGGCGCAGAAGAAGCAACGGCATTAATTTTAGTGTTAATGGATTAGAACTTTATTTTTAGTACTATCAGGCCAAGCGAGCACGCAGAACAAATACAGGTAAAAGTGTGTTTTAGAAATAAAATGTAACAAATTGGCGCTTTTAATCAAAAATATTTACATTATTTTCTTTGAGGTGAGGCTTCGCAGCACAGTACACTGATATCCAATAATAAAGGACAGTGAGGCGATGCTGCAGTGGGCCGTTGATGCTCGTCAACTGTTGGGGTTTGTAAGCTTATACAATGTCTTACACAATTGATGGTGGGTATCATGAGTAATAACGATATGGCAGCATTGCTGTCATCGGCTAGTACCTCGACTGCAGCGGCCTCAAACGGGTTGACTGAAGGCGCGGTGAGGGCGACGAGTGCGGTACCAAGCAGTAGCCTTTACACAACGAGCGGATTATATGTCCCACCCAGTCAGGATGAGCGTTCTGATTTGGGTGTGAATCTAGAAGGACAAGAATTTTCGGGAGAATTGAGTCTGGCGCGATTGGGTCTGCAATCGGATTCGCCGGCTATGGCGCGAGCGGTAGATGTGGTTGCTTCGAGTACTGGATCGGCGCGTGCGGATGAAGCAGCAGATTCGGTTGGTGGTTATCCGGTTACCTATGATGGAAATGGTGATGGTGTGATAACTGGGGAAGAATTTGCCAAAGGTACGGCTCAATTTTTAGGTTTGTATGTCATCCCTGGGGAAATGAGAACGGAAGGCTCAAAGGCCCAATCGAAGATGGTCAAAGCAACAGCGGAATTGAATGCGAAGATATTGAGCGGCAAGTAAGTCGGGTTTGCGTTTCAATTTCATAATAAAAAAAGCGTCATAGTTATGACGCTTTTTTTATTTTAAAGGGCTGTGTTTTTTAAGGTGGCTGTGTCAGCGATTCTGGCAATTTTCATTCAAATATTCTGTGGTTTCACGAATGCGATTTTGATGTTCTTCTTCGCTCAGATAGCGCTGTTCTTCACCGTTTGTACTTTTTTCTCGAACACGGCCATGACTGGTTAAGACGTTCAAATTTTGTTGAGCGGTTTTACAGCTTTCCTCTATTTTCTTGTTGCGTTCCGCAATTAAGGCGTCCGCGTCAGCAGTTGAATGCTTGCTGTCATCCGTTTTGGCTTGCGTTTCCGGGTCGGCTTTCTGTTTTTTCTCATAGGCGGTGCGTGCCGAGGCCGCATCGCTTGAGTAATCTTTCCTTGTGCGGATGAGTTCCACCGCTGTGGTCTCTTCCTTTGGTGGTGCTTCGCCGTAGTGTGTAATACCACTCTCGTCAACCCATCGATACACTTGGTTGTCCGCTGACGAAGATAGGCAAGGTAAAAGCATCAGTGTTAGACCCGCTAGCCAAGCGCTTCGACTTGATTTTGGTTTAAAAATCAGTGAAAAGAGGGTGATGAGGCGAGTTGAGCAGCGGTTTTGGCAAAACGTCATGTGTGTTAATCCTGTTGATACAGAGCACGGCCAATTCGTCTTTCGTTGTATCGTGCGAATGCGGGTAGTGGATTGACCACGTTGGAAACAGTATAACGTATGGTTGTTCATGGGTGAGAAGTTGTGGAGGCTGAACTCGCGTGTAGGCTGGGTGGACTGTTGTTGGAATGTTCGGCATGTTGGTGCTCATGACCTTGCTAAAAACATCTGAGCGCAGAGTCCCATTGGGTGTGTGAATTGATGCTTGCTGTTGACAAATGGGGTGCACGTGTGAGAATTCTAGCCGCAGTGCCGCAAAGTGATACTTTAGCGCGAGTTTAGTGCGAGAGAGGCCAGCTTCCAAGCCGTGTATCTGTGAGCTGAAGTGGCGTGTTCGAGTTGATGTTGAGCGGTTTGCTGTATGCGGGAGCTTGGTTAAGGGCATCCGCCGTGCTGGTGTTTCACAATTCAAATGATAGAGTAAGTGGCCGTCAAAATTTTGAATTCTGACGGAGCGAAATGATTTTATAGGCATCTGGGGTAAAAAGCGTGGAGACTGATCAACAGGCAGAACAGACGAGTCAGGTTGGTGGAGAGATGCTCTCTGGTGGAGAGCTGGTGATGCGGGCACTCATCGAAGAAGGTGTGGATGTCGTTTTTGGTTACCCGGGTGGAGCAGTGCTTCATATTTATGATGCGTTGTATCAAGAGCCTCGTATCCGGCATGTGCTGGTG
>JARRRL010000029.1:0-27299 GCA_037380725.1 Gammaproteobacteria bacterium
CAACAGTATGATCACTAGGTTTTTAGGATTTTCGATGTCTGGGCTGCTGCTGTGTTGAACGTGTAAGGTTGGCAATGTGGCATCCGGAAATTGAGAAGCCGACATGCCCATGGCCTTATACACTTCCTGTAAAACCACTGGGTATGGCAAGGAACCATAAGTGGGCAAATGGCTTTCATAACGAAATTTCTCGTACGCAGCGTAAGCCACAGTGTAACTGGAGCTGAGCGGCAAGGAATTCACCAAAGGATCAGAAGAAAACGCGACAGTGCTGGGATTAACGGGTCGATGTCCCAGTGTCGATCGAGCGGCCAATACGCAAACCACGAGACCGCAAAGGGCCAACAGGGGAGCGCTCCAGAACACACTGGGTTGAACGGATTTTGCACACCGCTTCAGAAGCCGTGCAAATTGCCACGCCGAAACCGCAGTGACAATGATGACGGCGGCGAGCTGGGCGGGCACCGCTTTGATCAACAGGGTGAATACTTCTTTGGGGTAAATCAGATATTCTAGAAATAAGCGACTGGGACGAAAATCGAATTGCCCTATAAAGTTAGGGGTTACACTCTCCATGTAGACCAAAAAACCCGCCAAGATGGTGAAGTAGATGAGCATCCCTCGCCTCGCCCACCGTAAACCGGTTCGATGCAAGCACATGAACGGTACGAGCACAACGGGCAGTGCAATGAGTTGTGCGATGAACACCACATCGAAACGAAGCCCTTGAAGCAATACGTACCACAGGCCATCGCTTGCTTGGACGCGATCCCATTTCCACCAGACCAACAATAAACGTGAAAAGCTCAAAAAGCAGATACCGCAGATGGAAAAAACGAGAATGGGATACAGCCAACTGATGTGGCGTCGAGAAATGCTCATGTTTACTTTATCTCCTCCTATTTTCTGTCGTCTCAAACAAATCGCCGTTTTGGAAAAACAATCGAAACCCATGCTGCCACTCATTCGCCGGGCTGACTTCCAAATGCCAACCCAACTGTTCACAGGCCAGTGTGACGATGTACAAACCCAAGCCCTCCTGCACCGGTAAGGTACCGGGTTGAGCATGTATCCATTGACTCACAGCAACGGGTAATCCCGAGCCTTGGTCCAAGATATCCAAATACGTATCCGTCAATGTCAAACGGATAGGACCTTTTGTGTGATTAAGCGCATTGCGGATCAGATTACGAAATAACATCTTAGCCAGCACCACATCGCTGTTGATCGGCGTTCCAGTCGAACGCCACGCTTTTTGTATTCGATGATATTCACTGGCGCTCATGAATTTAATTTCATCCATCAACTCGTCCAAAACACAATGCACCTTCATGCGTACTGACGAACACAACCTGGAACGTCGATACAAGGTCAATAAGGTCTCAACATTCTCCTGCATCTCCTGAGTAGCCTGCTTAATTCGACCGAATGTTTTTGCATCATCACGCGCCAACTGGCCGCGCTGTTCCATGATCTGAATGGCTCCAGATATAACGGCGATCGGCGTTTTCAATTCGTGCCCCGCTGAACTGATCATGGTTCGCTCACGACGAATGAGCACGGATATTTCCGTCATAAACCAGTTAAAAGCTTTGGCAATCTCAACCAGTTCTTCATCGATATACTGTTCATCGATATAGTGTTCATCGATGGGTGTCATTGATTGACCGGGTACACAGCGTCGGATTTGACACCTCAGCTGATGAAGCGGTTTAACCAAACGCCGATTAGCGTATAGGGATAACAAAAAATTAAGCATCAGCACAATCACGCACAGCACACCGAGCATCAGAGCAAATAACAACTCTCGATGTTCAAATTCACTCACATCTTTTGCTAAAAAGTAATTTCCCTCCTCCGTGGCATAACTATAAATATGATAAATTTTATCCGCCCACTTCACCTCCCCCGAGAAGGGAACCGGTATGCCTTGAAAAACTTTAGGAATGGTAATATCAGACTCATCAGACCATGCTGGCGGCTGAAAAAAATGAATGACGCTGCCATATTGCCAAACGTGATGGCGAGCCAAATAGCTGTCTCGCCTCAGCATCTGAAGCTCCTCCTTCGAGTCGCGTTTCAATAGCGCATCTTCCATATCCTCAAACACAAACCACACAAATACCACGACCACAAAGAGGCTAATTAAACGATGTGGCTCCTTAAGGTGTGCGGATCAACGTCCTCATCTTGCCACACCGCTTCGATCAAGGTTTGATGCTTGACGTAATTGGGGTACGCGCGCATCAATATTTCAAACAAACTGGCCCCAATCCCGCTCAAGGTCAGACTGCAGCCCGCCGCTGTTCGCACTTTTAATGTGCCAGGATTATAATAAACGTTCCCGGCTTTTAACTCGCTGTTCAGCGTAAACCCGCGACGCGATATGGCGCCAATTCGTAATTCAAGCTCTCTCAGGTCAAAGGGTTTCGTAAGATAATCATCCGCACCACCTGTAAAACCGGTTTCTTTATCTTCTAAGGTATCTCTCGCGGTCAACATCAGTATGGGAACACTGCTTTTTAAATCCACTCTGATCCGTCGACACAACTCAAAACCATCCAGCCCCGGGAGCATCACATCCAATACCATCATGTCATAGTGATTCGTCGCCGCGAGATGCAAGCCAGTTAAGCCATCCGCTGCAAAATCGAGAATATAGCGCTCATCCCCCAGAAACTCATACAGATTTTCCGCCAGCGCAATGTGATCCTCGACGATCAATATTCGCAGTTTTCTGTTGCCATGAACTGTTGGCTTATCAAATGGTTGGCACATCCTTACTGCTCCGTTTCAATCATTTTAGTTAATCCATTTGGAAGCGCTTGTTTCGTGGACACCGCAAAACCCCATAGCTTGTGCATCATGGGAACTAGGATAGGCTGATCTTTATCAAACTTGAATCAAGTAAACCTCAAAAATACATCAAGAAAAATCAAGGAGACAGGTGGATTGTTCACTGTAACAGTTCATGTAACAATTAAAGCGATCACTTGGGCTAACCTAAAATGGTTTACGTTTGATTATATATTGCATAAACAACCTTCAGAAAAATGGCTATCAGAATCAAGCCTCTTAACGCGATCAACCAGGCACTATCTGTTATCATCCCCTTGCTGTTATCATTCTGCTTGCAAGGCGGGGTACGCGCCCCACGCCCACCACCCCCGCCCAAGCGAGCATAAAAAATTTTTTATTTTCAAACGATTGACTTCTTGAAGTCTCCACACCTGAAGCCAGAAAGCCAGACACATCGCCATACGACAGGGATCGCCAATACCACGCATACCCTTGAAAAATTGAATACGCGCCCCCATGCTCGTACGCGGTGAACTTTCAGCCAGTGGCCGTTGACAAATGAAATATTTTGCTGGCTCCACTGGGCTACTGTGGACTTTGATTTCCACAAGACATCAGTGAGAACGAAACGCTCAGCGACGCACAACGAGTATACTCAAGCACAACGTTTACTGACTGGTTCAGCGATCGTAACCGAAAGAGGAGTTATACGGGTGATAAAGGTTGACAAATTAAGCCGCAACTATGGCAATTTTGCGGCTGTCAAAAACGTGAGTTTTTCGCTCCAACCGGGCGAAATCGTCGGACTATTGGGTCATAATGGTGCGGGGAAAACCACCATCATGAAAATGTTAACCGGTTTTCTCGAACCGTCTTCGGGCAGCATCGACATTGCAGGAAAGTCGCTTGAAAGCGACCCACTCAGTGCTCGATCGCTCATGGGTTACCTACCCGAGAACAGCCCTCTCTATCCCGAAATGATCGTGATAGACTATTTGGATTACTGCGCTGAGCTGCGCGGCGTCCCCGCAGCACAGCGCAATAAAACAATACAAAACGCAATACACAAAACGGCATTAAAGGAAAAAGCATTAGAGCCCATTTCGACCCTATCTCGCGGATATCGACAGCGCGTTGGTGTTGCTCAAGCCATACTCAATCAGCCGAAAATTCTCATTCTTGACGAACCCACAAATGGCTTAGACCCGTCACAGATACAACACATGCGAGAATTAATTTGCGAACTCGGACGCAGCAGCCTTGTGCTACTGTCCACTCATATTCTACAAGAAGTGAACGCCATCTGTGATCGTGTACTCATCGTTCGGAACGGTGAATTAGCACTCGACGCAAAATTAAACGAACTGCACCACTCCAACCGCATTTTTCTCAAAACAAACCAAGCTGCAGAAGAGATCAACAGCGCCATCCAGACGGTGAAGAACGTGCGTATCACTGCCTCCCAAAGCAAAGACGACGCCTGGACACACACTTTCGCCTTGCAGGATGAGTCACTCGACGTCGAATCCGCTGTTGCCAACCTCGCGCACGCGCTCGTCGAGAACGGGGTGCGCATCTTTGGCCTGCACCCAGAATCTCGCGATTTGGAAACGGTATTTGCTGAAATCAACCATTCCATGGAGGTGGCCCATGCCGCATAGTTCTGAGAAACACAGTTCTGAGAAATACAGTTCTGAGAAGCACAGTTCTGAGACACAGGGCGCTGTAACGCGCAGCGCCTCGACATACTATCGCATCGCTCGAAAAGAAATTCAGGTATTTTTTTCTTCACCGGCTGCTTTTATATTCCTAGCTACTTTTCTAGCGGTTAATTTGTTCGTTTTTTTCTGGGTGGAATCGTTCTTCGCGCGTAATATTGCGGACGTGAGACCCCTGTTTGAATGGATGCCCATCCTGCTCATTTTCCTCGTGTCCGCGCTGACCATGCGTTTGTGGAGCGAAGAGCGGCGTATGGGAACCTTTGAGTTCGTGATGACCGTGCCTATATCGTCGGTACAATTTGTAATAGGCAAGTTCGTGGCGTGCCTGTTCTTGATTGTACTCGCTTTACTGCTTACCTTGCCGATTCCATTGACCGTTGCTTACTTGGGCAACTTGGATTGGGGCCCCGTCATCGGCGCCTATATTGCAACCATTTGTCTCGGCGCCGCTTACAGCGCCGTGGGCTTATACATCAGCTCTCGCAGTGACAGCCAAATCGTCAGTTTGATGATGACCGTCGTCGTATGCTTTGTGTTGTACCTGCTCGGCGCCGATGTCCTCACTAAATTAATGGGGAACGCCGGCGGTGAAATACTGAAAATGTTGGGGACAGGTTCACGCTTTGAATCCATTACCCGTGGCGTCATCGATGTTCGCGATATCTATTACTATCTGAGCATCAGCGGCATTTTCCTAGCTTTGAATGTGTACGCACTGGAGAAACAACGCTGGGCCGCAGACTCGAACACGCGTCATCACGGCCTGTGGCGCAACCTCACTGCCCTAGCGATCGTGAACTTCGTACTCGCTAATTTTTGGCTCATGCCCATTCACTCCGTTCGGGTGGACCTCACAGAAGGCAATATTTACACCATTTCTGACGCCACCAACAGTTATTTAGATAAACTGCAAGAGCCCCTCTTATTGCGTGGATACTTTTCCGCCAAAACACACCCTTTGCTGGCGCCGCTGGTTCCTCAGATGCGCGACCTCTTAAAAGAATATGAGATAGCAGGAAAGGGTAATGTGCGCACAGAGATCATTGATCCCGCATTGGAACCGGAGCTTGAAGAGGAAGCCAACAGCAAATATGGCATTAAACCAACGCCTTTTCAGGTAGCCGATAAATATCAAGCCGCATTGGTCAACTCGTATTTTAACATTTTGGTGCAATACGGCGACCAATACGAAGTGCTTAGTTTCCAGGATCTCATCGAAGTCAAACAAAGCGGCGAAACGGAGCTGGACGTTCAGTTGCGTAATCCCGAATACGACATCACCAGCACCATCAAAAAAGTACTGACCGGTTATCAATCCACTGGTGATCTGTTTGCCACAATCAAAGCCCCCGTACGCTTTGTGGGTTACGTATCGGCGTCGGAAAAACTACCCGAGCCCCTGCGCGCATTTCGCACTGAAGTCGAAAGCAGTTTGAAACAATATCAGGAAAAAGTGGGGAAACAATTCAGTTACGAGTTCATCGCCCCCGAAGCCAATAACGGTCAGCTGGCCCAGACCTTATTGGAAAATTACGGCTTTCGCCCCATGACCACCAGTCTGTTCAGCGGCGATTCGTTCTTCTTTTATATGACCGTTCAATCCGGCGACGACTTGATTCAAGTTGCGCTGCCAGAGGATTTATCACAAGGCGAATTCGAGCGCAATCTAGAGGCTGGTTTTAAACGGTTCTCAAGCGGTTTTACGAAAGTCGTCACGCTGGTGCTCCCCCAACCCAAGGGTCCGGCTCAAGGTTTTCACCAACCTTTTGGCGGTGACCAGTCGTTTCAATACCTAGAGGAAGCCTTGCAAAATGAACTGACAATCAAAAAAGACGACTTGAGCAGCGGTCATGTCCCCGGCGAAACCGATATTCTGATGCTGATTTCGCCCAAAAACTTCACCGAGACTCAGCTCTTTGCTGTGGATCAGTTCCTCATGCAGGGCGGCACCGTCATCTTGGCCACCTCACCGTATGCAACCACCATGACCCAAGCCAGCCTACTGGCCTCAAAAAACAAGTCCGGCCTGGAGGACTGGTTGAAACACATGGGAGTCACTTTTGGTGAAGGCATGGTGCTGGATACGCAAAACGCCGCCTTCCCCATTCCGGTACAGCGTCAAGCCGGCGGTTTTACCTTTCAGGAAATCCATATGCTCGACTACCCGTACTTCGTAGATGTACGCGACAAAGGCATTAACGAATCCGCGGGTCTCATGGCCGGTCTCCAGCAAGTCACCTTAAACTGGGCTTCGCCGGTGAACGTCGCAGCAGCAGAAGGGGTAACCGTCACGCCACTGCTTTCCTCATCTCAAAACAGTTGGCTATCCGACAGTTTAAACATTTTGCCAAACTTAAATGACGCCCGTGGACCGCAGTTTGCTGCTCAGGAAAACCCGCAATCGTATGTGCTCGCCACAGCCATGCGCGGAAAATTTCAATCTTGGTTCAACGGCAAGGACTCGCCCCTCTATACGTCGAAGCAAGCGACTTCAGAACAAACTGACGACACCAACAAATCCGAAAATGAGGAAAACGCGGATGATACAAAAATCGAACAAACATTGGGTGCCATTAACCGTGTGATCAACCACTCTACCGAGTCAGCACGCTTGATTGTTATTGGATCGAATGAATTCGTTACCGATCAAACCCTGCAATTGGTAAGCAGTGCATCACGGACCTTGTATCGCAATTCATTACAATTGCTGCAAAATGCGATCGATTGGTCACTGGAAGATGCAGCGCTATTGAGTATTCGCAGTCGCGGCCATTTCTCACGGACACTGCCGAACGTTGAGCGCCAAGAACAGCAATTACTGGAGTGGATTAACTACGCATTTGTGATCGTCAGTCTGGTGATTATGCTGGTATGGTATCGATCACTGCGTAATGCCTCCCTCAGACGCTATCAAGCGGTAATCGGTTAAGGAGCACACAATTATGAAAAACTGGATTAAACCCCTGACGGCGCTGTTTGTGATACAACTGGTTTTGGTTGTACTGCTGAACGCCTCCAAGTTCTCGAGCAACAGCCCGGCTGGAACGAAGCTGTTAGCAACAGCACCAAGCGAAGCCAGTAAAATTCTGATCGAAACCGAGGGTGAGGATCCACTCACCCTCGCCAAAATCGATGGAAAATGGCAACTCCCTGATTATTATGGCCTAGCGGTCGATCCGGCCAAAATAGACGGGTTTATCGAGAAGTTAAGCACCCTGGAGAGCTCCTGGCCCACAGCCCATACGACTTCCGCGCAAGAACGTTTTGAAGTCGCTGAAGACAAGTACCAGCGTCGCATCAGTCTGTTTTACGACAACGCAGACAAACCCGATGCCATTGTGTACTTTGGCACCTCACCCGGTTATCGCAAAACTCACGCCCGCTTAGCCGACAGCGATGACATTTACACCGTGAAATTTAGTAATTTCGAGGCTTCAACCGCTTCAAAAAGTTGGTTCGACAGCAAGTTGCTGGGTCTCGAAGCCAGTCGCATCAACCGGATTGAATCGCCTCAATACACCTTGGTCATGAAAGACGGTAACTGGCAGGTCACGGACTTAGCAGAGCATGAAGTCACGGAATCTGGATCGGTTCAAACCTACGTGACGCAGTTGGCCAATCTATCGGTCGAAGAAGCCCTCACCGATGATCCAGAAAACAGCGTCGCCAAATTGGAACCGCAGTTAAGCCTAACTGTCAACGTAACGGGCTCTGATCCGGTTACGTATTCGTTTGCGCTGCCAGACCCTGCCACGCATTATGTGGTCAAAAGCAGCTTGTCAAACATCTATTTCCGCTTACCCAAGGCACAAGGGGATCAACTGGTGGAGATGAAGCGAGAACAGTTAGTCAAACACGTGGTATCGGAAAACGAACAACCGGTTGCGGATTCCGCGGAATCCAAAGAGGGGGACCAAGAAGCCGAAATAAGCGTACCCGAAAACCCGGCGGCCTTGAATTAAGCGCCGTAATGTACTCGCGTTAAATAAACGTTAATCAAACGCGTTAAACTATCGCATTAAACATTAAACTATCGCGTTAAACAAAGGACCCCTTACAACCAGCCATACCCACGCTGGTCCTACGGGGTCCACTTAACAAAAGTGATATTGCATGCTTTTGTTCTAAACTTTTATTCTATGTGGTTCTTCTATATACCAGCCAGAAAAATACCAGCTAAATATATACCAAATAAATACCAGACTGAAGCAAACGCCTGCTCACAGCTTCAAATTTTTCACCACTTCATCATCCCGACGAATATCGCGCAACAAGGTCGTCCACGGATACGTTTGCAAGCGTTGCAATAATTTTTCCATGCGCTCCGCATAGAGATACAATGGACGATCCGCAGCGTGGTGCAATTTAAGAGCCCGAATTTTGTTCTCAAATTGTGCTTTGCGCGCAATCACATGCGCTACCGATTCCGCTGCCTTCAGCTCCTTTTTCAGCCATTGATGATCCGGATCATCCGGCAACTTTTTTTGCGGCGCTTTTCTGCGCAATCCGCCAGCATTTTTATGACCGCGAGCTGCTCGAGCCGGAGCACCAGCACCGGCATGTCGTCGACGTCGTTCGGTCGATTTATCACCCGACTTTTCACCATCAGCCGCATCACGATCATTGGATTTGGGTGTTACTACATAACGTCCACCCGAACGTTTACGATCCGATCGAAGCGTTGATGCGGAATCGGAAGCATTGGCGTCCGATTTGTGGGCTGATTCGCCTCGTTTAGGCAGAGTCAATTTACCGGTGGGCGCCAAAGGCGCTGAATCGTGATGTGGCTCATTTTCTTCGGCCATAACGGGGTATCCCTAAAAACTAAACAAACAAAACAAACAAAACTAGTTAAAATTACAAGATAATTGCCACAATTTCTGCTCGCTGGCATGATACTTACGCTCAAACGGCGTTGCGCTCACACCACGAATTCGCCATGCCGCCATCACGGGATCACAACCCCACCATCTCAAGGCCCACGCAAACTCTTCCAAATACCACTCACAATTAGACCTCACGACAAGCCGACGTTGCAAACGAATTAACGCAGCCATCACAGGATTTGCATACCAACGTCGCTGACGTTGTGAATATTTTGGCCATGGATTTGGATACCACAGGTTGTGGTGCTCAAAGCGCCATGAAGCATGGACAAAAAGCGGCCACAACGCCGAGCAGTCTGCTCGATACAAGCGGTAATTCGTTACACCCGGCTCAGTATAATGCGGGTGTTTTGCCAATCGATGGCTGGATTTATCCACACCCATAACAAACGCATCGGGGTGCTGCTGCGCCCAATGCTTCGTACTCTCACCAACACCACAACAACTGTCTAAATGCAACAGGACGCCACGTTCCGCGCGCCACGCTACATCAAGCAACATTTGCTGATAAGCTCGCTCAGTGTGAAGCGGCGCTGGCGCCAAGTGATCACTGCGTTGATAGCGACGCACCAAACGACGCAGGGCGGCATTGGCCATGCGGGATTCTCCACGGCATATTCATCGCTTCTTAACGCGCAACGACGACAATCGCGATATTCATGACGAGATCAACAGCCCCCGTCCCGAAAAGCGCGTATGAAATCACAGTGCTACGGCGTATGCAATGGCTATTTACCCACGACAAACAAGCCCATTGTCCATTCGCCTTTCACTCACACTCTGTTTTCATTTTCTGTTTTCATTGTCGATCACTCTTTTTGTATTGTACAGCGTGCCAGATCACGTTCGCCGACGCCGGTAAACGGAAAGACTGAACTCAGTCAGATTAATCTTCATTGACCATGACCACACTCTCGCCACCCCACAAAACTACTCAATACTCGAAATATCTTTTCATTAAACGTTTTCCGTTCGTTCTCAAAATCACACACCAGATCATGGTGCGTCTCCACGCATTCCCCTTGTACCTCAGGCGCTTCCGCTCGCGGCCACAGATCAGTCAGCGTTAGCGACTTTCTTCCCGTATTGGCGATAATAAAATCCAACGCAACCGCCAATCCTACGGCATCAAGAACCTGATCGCCACTGATCACTCCTTGACAATCATCGTCTATCTCTTCAAACGTGCAGGCCAACAACTCGCGCTTCTTTTGACTCAATAATGCACAGCCTGCATCATTCAAATCATCGAACGGATTTTTACGTTCAAAAACGCCGCTCACCTGTCTCGAACCCTCATGACCCCATGCAAAACGCGATGTACTCGCTGCCCCCCCTGTACCGGTATTACCCATTTCAGTGCTTCGTTGAAAATCAACGATCCGCACATTTTCACCGGACAACACAGCCAAAAACCGCTGGAATCCGTCACGATCCAGTTCACCTTCTCCCGATCGATCCGCTAACTCAAAAGCCTTCAACAATTCATCACAAACAGCGTCGATTTGATCTAAAGATACGATTTCCTTTTTATTTTTACTCATAAAAATATCCATACTATTCGCACTAGGAGAAAAGCAGAGCACAAACCACAATACCATTACTGTACAAAAACGAGCCTCTACTGACGCGTGACGCTCATACTATTACGCCACCGTACACACGGGCTCTTCTCAGTAACGGCCCACTCTCCTCAACATTCCATAGACCGTTGGCTTAGACTGTTAAACTTACCAACACCCTACAACACTAGGTACATCTATCAGTTGGTGTTGCAACAACCTTACCGTACCCTCTCAGTATCCACTCACTTCATTAACTTCTCTTTACAAAGTCAGTGGAGTATCAGTCTACCGGTATCAAACCGTAAGCACTGTAACAAAACGTAATTTATTTACGAAATGCTTAAACAATAAACAAAAGTGACACATATTTTGATTTATAGAATCAAAACAGTGCTTAATTTATAAAAAAGATTGATTTCTTTTTAGAATGGATAGATCAATATTTGGCGCAACCGGTCATGAAACAGCCATCAAAAACCTGAATTGATTTCAAAACGGTGCATTTCAAATACTAACAGACGATAGCGGGCGACTCGTTCACGATTATTCACACTTTTTACATGAAACCATCTTTCACAAAATGGTGTTCGGCGTTTTCAATTCGTCAACGGTCGCTTTAAGTTGCGAGGGCGAATGCCTTAAGAAGCTCGGTGCCGTCATTTTGCCTTGTAATAATTGTGAACACAGAGCTTCAGAGCTCAACAAAGCTGAACACTGAACCGCATTCAATGAGGCATATCGATCAAAAGAAAAAATCCCTTTTTCAATGAGTTTGCGAACTTGAGGTGCACGCAAGGCCTCGTAGTGCTCTTCATTTAGCACCCAATACGGGGACACTTTAAGCGCTTGCTCGGGTGTCAATGTGCTTGCGGTTATTTGTGCCAACACCGTCGGTTCCAATAGGTTTAACCACTGATTCTCTGTAACACTCTCCAAAAGCGGTCGCGTCACAATACCATCACGTAGCCAAGCGCGTATCGGCGTCATCACCGCTAGGAGCAGATAAACGGGCGACGTCATCAATGATTCGTCATCACCAGCAGAACGTTGAGATCGAACACCAGGGAAACGCGACGCACGAAGCGGTCGGCGTGAAGGCACAGCACGATCGGACATAGTTATTTACTCTATTTATATCGTTCTTATTATATTGTTGAGCGGTTCACATCACTAACTTCGTCTTTGAACGAGTGGGCTTATCGAGGAACGGGTAAAAAAATCTAATCAATTCAGCACCACTGCACGACACACACTCACCCGTACCCACAATACGAACCTTCTTATCGGCTTTTTGCAAGATCGCCAATTCTTTCAACTGCTCTTGACCAGCAATCGTACTGGCGTCAATCGCCCACCAACTTGGCTCACGATGCGCACAACTGGGTACCAATGAACGCTCCCCATTCGAAAACACCAATACGAAGCGGTTAGTCGTACGCTCAATGGTAACGAGCTCACCCACATCCGAACTGCCAGCATAAGCCAAACTGATCGCACAGGGAGCGAGAGCACTGGTGAACAATAGTCTTGAAAGAAAACGGATCACAATACGATTACGAGCCACAGTCACCTACCTGTTTCATCCTGCTTCATTAAAATTAAGAAAGAATGCCACAAAACGCTTACCCTGTTAAAACCGCAGCCGTGGGTATACCAAGGTGCCTTATAACACTGACAGGAATAACCCTGCCAGGATTAACCATGTCAGGATTAACCATGTCAGGATTAACCATGTCACGAATGACAAAGCGTATCATACACAATTTGTTATCCATACGTCTAAAGTATGCTAAATTCGTTTCACCGCAACATCATTAAACACAGGACGTTGAATGATTGAACTGTACGATGTACTGACGCGTGGTTTATTGGGTAAGCGTTTATTGGGTAAGCGACTACATCGAGCACTCGCCATACCCTATCCTCCTGCTCCATTGCTACGCCCTTCCGAGCTACTCAGCACGAAACAGGACACCCTCCATGGCCACATCGTCATGGCTGGGTTTACGCACAACCGCTTACTGGACGTGTGTGCAAAAACCCTCATTCAAGAAAACCCCCGACATAACATCGAACCCCGATTACATTATTACCACGAGAATTTCAATGAGAATTACAACAACAACGAGCACCAAGACGAAACAGATCTCAATACCATACGTCACTACCAGCAGCTTAAAGTTCAAGCGTTATCGGAGCAGGATTGCTATACAAAAAAGGGGGCTTTTTCAGGCCTGCTGATCAACGTGGCACACTGGCAAGGTCCCGACAGCTTTTCACGTTTACGGGCACTGACGCACACCTTGATCCCGTTACTCAAACAACGGGGCAGCGTGGTATTCATTGGAACCCCACACGACAACGTTGACCCACCGCCTTCTCCCTGGCAACAAACGATTCCGCAAGCCTTTCAACACACGCTTACCGTTTTCACCAAATGTTTGGCGAAAGAATATGGCCACTGTGGCATTACCATTAACCATCTGTCACTCGCTTCGAATGCAGAGTCGGCACTGCCCGAAATTCTGCGTTTTTTTCTTTCAACTCGATCCGCATACATCACCGGTCAACGTGTAAACATTTACCCGATCCACACGAATCCAAAGCGATGGAGCGATGTGCTGCCGCATTTTGGTAAACCACCACAAGCACAAACCGACGCGAACCACAATACGAACAAAGCCCCCCTTGCTCTTATCACAGGCGCAAGCGGCGGCATTGGCCAAGCCATCGCACAACGACTGGCTCAAGATCACTACCGACTGATTATCGTGGACCATCCTAAGCAACGTTTTCCGTTGCGCCAGCTCGCAGAACAAACTGGCGGCATGGCGCTGACGCTTGATTTATGTCAGGCCAACGCCGCGCGACTCATCAGTGATCGTGTGCATGAATGCGGAGGCAAACTGAACGCTCTGGTGCACAACGCCGGTATCACACGAGATCGCTTATTTTACAATTTATCCGATTCAGATTGGCGCACCGTCATCTCGACCAACCTCCTCGCTCCGATTACAATTACCGAACATTTACTTGAACAACAACAATTGGCTCAGCACGGGCGCATTGTATTGATGTCCTCAGTCATGGCATTATCGGGTCATTCTGGACAGTCCAATTATTGTGTATCAAAAGCAGGCTTAATTGGCTTCATGGAAGCAATTGGTCCAACTCTGCGCGCTCAACAAATAACCATTAATGCCATTGCCCCCGGTTATATTGACACGCCCATGACACGCCGCATCCCCGTACTGTTGCGCGAAATTGCAAAACGCCTAAATGTCTTTGCTCAAATGGGTGCCCCTGAAGACGTCGCCGAAGCAGTCGCACTGTGCTGCCATCCTGCCTCGAGCGGTCTGCAACAAAATGTGTTACGCGTGTGCGGCCTCATGCCGCTCGGCGCTTAACCCTGATCCATCCATCATCACGCTCATTCAATCAGCTCGTAGTGTTTTACCTTACGTTTATCTTACGATGGGCAGCTTTTTTCCAGCTCGCTTCCAATTGCCGTTGCCGAACGACAACCAACAACACCAAACCCAGACATTGCAGCAATCCAGAAACTGGCGAAACAAACAGAGCGCCAGCCAATCCCGGCCCCACATCAATCACTGGTGCATCTACATCCGCATTATTGGGCTGTTGACCCACAACACCGCCAACACCTGCTGTAGGCGGTGCACCCGCCGCAGTCACAACCAAATTATCAACCCACGCCGCATCCTGACCAGCGCTATCACTGACGTCTTTCACATAACCGAATGTAAGGTGGTTCTCCCCAGACACTAAATTCACTGTCACATTGGTGTAAGGCACCTCTCCCGAGGCATCCACAATTAACTCGTCGTTGTGCAACACCAGCAGTTTATCGTATGTCGCTTCTGAAGAAACACGATACGAAAAACTTGCGGTGCCAGGTCCAGCAACGACCGCCGAGGCCACGCTGGCTCCGCCATCTATGATCGCTCCACTTTTCAGCGCCGAGCCCCCTTGCGCCGCCGCATCGGCATCGCTCACCCACACAGGGCCATCGCCCGAAAACACTTTCGCGGCAGTCGTATCCAAGGTACTCGCCCCAATCGGCAACTCTGCAAGACCCACAGCAACAATTTCCACCGAAATCGTCGGAGAAATGGCCGAGTCCAAGTTTGCCGTCACCGTAGCCGTGAGTTCGCCAGCTGTGGTAGCTGTCGCAGACATGGATACTTCGCAGATACTGCCCGCTACAATAGGCGCCGCCATACACGCTGAAGCATCAATCGAAAAACTGGCCGCGTTCGGGCCACCGAGCGTCACACCTTGTACCGTAATCGGCGTAGCGCTGTTATTACGAATATTAATGACACGCGTCACCGTCGTATTGATACCTGCGTAACCCACGAACGTAGGGCCTTCGAACAACAGGCCATTCACACGCCCATCAATCCAATTGGTGTAACTCGCCACACGTGTGTACACACCATATTGCCCTGGTCGCGCACAACCCGCTCCCCAGCTCACCAAACCCCCTTGTGAGAAGCCACCTGCCCCATCAGAAATAAATATGGGACCACCACTGTCTCGTTGACATGAATCCAGACCCCCTTCGGGAAGACCGGCGCAAATATTTTCGCCTTGAATTATCGTGTGTACTTCGTACAAATCATTTGGCGTAATGCCCGCACCCTCTGTCAGGGTACCCCAGCCAATCACGCGTAATGGTACGTTTTCCACCACGGTGGTCATCACATTCTCATCAGCAAGACCTACGGGCGCTTGAATATCATAAGGCTCTGTCAACTCCAGCAGCGCAATGTCATTAACAAATGCTGGTTCACCCGAATACTGCTCGTGAATATGAACGCTCTTAACATTTAGCGAGGCCGCATTCGCACTGTTCAACTGATTGACATTCGCAATGACACGCAATCCTGCCGGACTCACGCCATCGGCAACGCAGTGTGCAGCCGTGAGCACCCACTGATCATTGATCAAGCTACCACCACACGAATGTCGCGACGTGCCATCGGCCAAAACACGTTGCAGAGAAATCATCCATGGATAGGTCTGCTGACTGATCGCACCACCAACAATACGCGGCAAAAAACGCTGCATACCCTCATCATTAGCGACAGCTCCAGTCTCAACGTTTTCAGCCGCCTGTGCAAAACCCATGGCATTCAACAACACAAAGCCCAACGTAGACAAAGCCAAAATACGGACAATTTTTTCGACCATTCTTGTTTTACTACCGCGCTTTTCCATCTCGTGATCTCACAATCATTCATTGGTCGCTCAGTGGGGTAGATTACAATCACCGAACACTTAATTTTGAACAACAACAATTGGCTCAGCACGAGCGCATTGTACTGATGTCCTCAGTCATGGCATTATCGGGCCATTCCCGGACAGTCCAATTATTGTGTATCAAAAAACAGGATTAATTGGCTTCATGGAAGCAATTCATCCAACACTCCGCGCTCAACAAATAACTATTTTTTTCTTTATTTATTTTTCTATACATCTTGTTATACATCGCTTGCTTGTTATGGTTTTACCTTGCGATGAGCAGCTTTCCAGCTCGCTTCCATTGCCGTTGCCGAACGACGACCAACAACACCAAACCCAGACATTGCAGCAATCCAGAAACTGGCGAAACAAACAGAGCGCCACCCGATCCCGGCCCCACATCAATCACTGATGCATCATCCACATCACCCTCATCATTGGTGAGCTGTTGATCCACAGCACCGCCAACGCCTGCTGTAGGCGATGGTGTTGTAGGCGATGGTGCTGTAGGCGCTGGTGCCGCACCCGCCGCAGTCACAACCAAATTATCAATCCACGCCGCATCCTGACCAGCGCTATCACTGACGTCTTTCACATAACCGAATGTAAGGTGATTCTCCCCAGGCACTAAATCTACTGTCACTTTGGTGTAAGGCACTTCTCCTGAGGCATCCACAATTGACTCGCCGTTGTGCAACACCAGCAATTTATCGTACGTCGGCTCTGAAGAAACGCGATACGAAAAACTTGCTGTGCCAGGTCCCATAACGACCGCTAAGGCCACGCTGGATTCGTTATCTACGATCACTCCACTTTTCAGCGCCGAGCCCCCTTGCGCCGCCGCATCGGCATCACTCACCCACACAGCTCCGTCGCCCGAAAACACTTTCGCGGCAGTCGTATCCAAGGTATTTGCACCAATCGGCAACTCAGGAAGACCCACGGCAACAATTTCCACCGAAATCGTCGGAGAAATGACCGAGTCCAAGGTTGCCGTCACCGTAGCCGTGAGTTCGCCAGGTGTGGTAGCTGTCGCAGACATGGACACTTCGCACATACCACCCGCCACAATAGGCGCCGCCATACACGCTGAAGCATCAATCGAAAAACTGGCCGCATTCGGGCCACCGAGCGTCACGCTTTGTGCCGTAATCGGCGTAGCGCCGTTATTACGAATACCAATAACGCGCGTCACCGTCGTATTGATACCCGCGTAACCCACAAACGTAGGGCCTTCAAACAACAAGCCATTTACACGCCCATTAATCCAATCGGTGTAACTCGCCACACGTGTGTACACACCATATTGGCCTGGTCGCGCACAGCCCCCTCCCCAGCTCACCACACCCACTTGAGAGAAGCCACCTGCCCCATCAGAAATAAAAAGGGGACCACCACTGTCTCCTTGGCATGAATCAATCCCCCCTTCGGGAAGGCCAGCGCAAACGATATCGCCTTGAATAAGCGCGTCCGCCCCTGGATACGATTGCTGACACTGCGCATTGGTACGCATCGGCAAATCTACTTCGTACAATTCATTTGGCGTATCGACTGCACCTTCTATCAGAGTACCCCAGCCAATCACGCGTACTAGCGAGTCTTCCGTCACCGTAGTCATCACATTTTCATCGGCTAGACCTACGGGCGTTTGAATATCATAGGGCTCTGTCAACTGCAGCAACGCAATATCATTAACAAATTCTGGTTCACCCGAATACTGCTCATGAACTTGAATATTCTGAACATTTCGTGGGACTGCATTCGCACTGTTCAGCAGATTGACATTCGCAATGATACGCAAATCTGCCGGAGTCAGGCCATCGACAACACAATGTGCCGCCGTGAGCACCCATTGACTATTGATTAAACTACCACCACACATATGCCCCGACGAACCATCGGGGAAAACAAATTGCAGAGAAACCATCCAAGGATAAACCTGCTGACTGATCGCACCACCAACAATACGCGGCAAAAACCGCTGCATATCCTCATTAGTGACAGCCCCGGTCTTAACGTTTTCAGCCGCTTGTGCGGCACCCATGGCATTCAACAATACAAAGCCCAACCCCAATATAGGCAACGCCAATTCACGGACAATTTTTTCGACCATTCTTTTTCTGCGTTTTTCCATCTTGTGATCTCACAATCATGGTCGCTCAGCGGGGCCAAGTCCTCACAAACTACACTCAACGTTTTTGTAACATTCTCAATATCACATTCCATTACTGTAACAGACCCCTCACGCAGAAACCGTTATCGTTTCGTGAGCATTCATCACTAATGTTTGGCGTATCAAACACATTGTCTTTATTGATTTAATTAAAAAATGGCTCAACATCGTTAGCCGACGACTCTCACCCAAACACAGCACACGGACTGATAACTCACACGGCACAGCATTCACAAACGCTTACTAAATGGCTTGGCCAAAACCGAATTTATTCACGATAGGCGTGTCAAACCGTTTCAGAAAGGCCTAGATGTGTGAGTACACTGTCCAAAATCGAAAGGAGGAAAAGCGAATACGAATAAAAAGTAGGTAGAAAGAAAAGAAAAAGGGAAAGATCCATTGGCCCCCATATAAAGAATGGGAAGATCCAGCACCAGCTTTATTATCATTATTCTGGGTGGTGTCACTTTGTTATCGTTATTATCGCAGATCTTCCCATTTGGGACGTTCTCTGTCAGTCCTGAATCTACTTTATTAGAAGTATCGGTATAGAATCAGTTTTGCGAGAACGTTTGCAGTGTAGCGAAGTGGCTCAGGGGCTGGCAGTTGTCTTTTCGTAATAAAGACCGAGTAATATAAGCACCGTTTCTGTCAAAACATCCTAAACAGCTCGTCGGCGCAATAGAACTTAATAAAATGATAAAATCATACATTTAATGCACACACAGCCCCATCAGATCAATCACAAGCGTAGTCAAACAGCATCAAGCAAAACGCTATTAATACATTGTGATACAAAAAATGACGTGCGCACGCACCGCCATCGTGCTTATCCATCAACGACAAGCCGCGAAGAGGAGGTGCTCGTCAAATTCGTTTTCGATTGCGCCGTCATCCCCTGTTTATCCAACCACTGAATGTGATCCTGGATAATCGCGTCACGACCTATTTCATTATGCGTTTCATGCAACAAACCCGCTCGCCAATCGAACTCCACCGCAAGGTGATCAGGGGAACAGCCCGTATTCGCCTTTTCAGCAAAGGCGCGAGACGCTTCAGCAGAAGTGACCTGATCTCGACCACCGTGAATCAAACGTACCGGCACACCGATGGATTTCACCGAGCCCGCACTTGACAGCGCGTAACACCCCGCTGAATTCGCGCCCGCCAACAAGGTGTACGAAATTTTGCCATGCAACAAACCCTCCGGATCATTCACTTCCTCCTTGTAACGCCGCTGAACCTCTGGATCGGAACTGATTTGCGTTGAATCGATACTCGCATTCGTTACAAATTGCGGATAAACCAGGTGTATCAAATAGGCCGCCCCCACCTTCAAGGCATTCGGCGGGTTCGCCAGTTTCAGCCACGGACTTGAGATGATGTAACCTCGCAGCGGCGGTAAGGCCACACGCTCACCGTATCGTCGTAACAAATAATTCAAGCCCAAACCGCCACCAAAGCTGTGCGCCCACATAAACTGACGATTTTTGGCCTCGTCACTCAGCAATGTATACTGGGGCAAAACGCAAATTTGCTGTCGCACTGAATTAATATCTTGCAAAAATTGATCATAATTGGGCGCAACCCCACGGCGCCCATCCGATAAGCCATGCCCGCGATGATCATGAGCAAAAACAGCGTACCCTGCTGCGTTCAATCGTTCAGCCACATGCTGATATCGACCGGCGTACTCACCAAAACCATGAATAATCCATACGGCACCCTTTACGCTGTGGGTGTCAGCGGGTACCCACGCATAACCCTGTAACGACAATTGATCCCGCGCCGTTAACCGAAACATCTCTGGATTCATCCTTAAACTCCTTTGTGCACTGTGCGCACGGTATTTACCCTGTCGATTCAGCCATTTGTTTGGCCGTCAGTTAAATCCGCATTCAGACTCCAGCGCGATGTAATCACACACAACCGCTGGCACATACGGTTCAATTGACTCCCCCAACGCTAACAATTCCCTCACGATAGTGGAACTGCACGCCGCGTAAGCAGGCGCCGTCATCAAAAATAAGGTTTCAATTCCGGGACCCATCTGGCGATTCGCCACTGTCTGTGTAAATTCGCTCGCAAAATCATCTGGCGAACGCAAACCACGAATCAGCGTACACGCGCCCTGCGACAAAGCAAACCGAGCGGTCGCTCCCTCATAGGCCATAGGTTCCACTCGCCCTCGCCAGCCTTGCGCATCGACAATCGCGTTGAGCATTTCTAAACGTTGCGATTGGGAAAACAAAGGCTGCTTCACGGGATTCGTACCCAAGGCCCAAATGAGCTTATCAAAAAAGACTAAGGCGCGAGCAACAATATCTTGGTGTGCATGCGTTGGCGGATCCGCAGTCAGTGGACAAACCCCAATGCGCTGTGGACCTTTTTCAGCACGCATCAATCCCATTCGAACGCCTCGTCATCGCAATATGAATCATGTTTTTCTCTCTTTTTCTCATCCAATTTTTTTCATCTAATCGGATGGTTCACCAATTATTTCACGCCGTTTAAACCAACCACCCAGACTGAGTTGCCGCCACCCCCAGCGCGCCCACGAAACCAACAAATTGGCTACCCACAATGACCACGCTAACATCACCAAGCGGTATACCCACAACGGGACAGAAAACACAAAACGAGTCGGAAAAGTCGATTCCAATCGATCTTGATACCAGGTAAACACATTGGACCCAGTGGCACCCACAATACCCATATCCGGCTTGCCCAATAATGACATCGGTACAGCGACAGCAAAAGAAATCAATAAAGCCGCCGAAAACAAAACGGATACCCCTTGCGCCAGGTTATAAGTCCACGGTTTACGACAGAACAATGCCCACATCGGTTTTGCCCGCACCCACACCAACCACACAAAAGCCAACACCAAGCCCGGCCAAAATGACAGGCTAAAACCAAAGCCCAGCAACAACCATTGCAGCGTACTTAATGGCACCCACTTCACACGCCCCACCCAGATGGCACTCAGCACAATTAACACAGCGGCCACCCAAAAACTCACCCAAGGCCCATAGCCCTCTCCATGCAACCACAATACCCATCGAGAAGACGGCAAACGAATTTCGGTGTGCAAATTCGCCAAGGGTTTGGGTAACAGCACCTCCGGAACCCAATAGGCGTTTTTTAGACCAGAATTCATACTGTATTCCAAAGTAACCTGGTGTTCGCCCGGCTGCAACACTGGCGCAATCTCACCCACAAGTGGAGACACCGGCGCCACTTGATCATCCACCCTTAAAGTGACGCGTTCTGAACCCGGCGGCAACACGACTCGAAATGGCGATCCCACCGTATTGTTCACATCAAACAACCACGACACCGTCGTAGATCGAGCTCCCGGTGCCAAACGATAGCGCGCAGACCTGACCGTCAAGTGCTCACCCGCGAGCGGTTCGGGCCGAGTGGCCACAACGCGCACCGTCTCTCCTGGCCATGGCCAAAATGTAGGTTCCCAGACACGCCGCTCGCCTTGTTCCGGTAAATGCGGCAGTGGAAGCCGTTGTAAACTCAGTGGTAAGGGCTGCAAACCATCAAACGTAACGTTCCACTGGGAAGACAGGTGAAAACGCCACGTTTCCACCTGAGTGCTGGCTTCGGCTGCACGTAAACTCAGCGCTACGTTTTCAGAATTCTCGGGAAACACCAAGCGAGAACGCCACACCAACTCGTCTTCCCCAGGCGCCAAAATCGCTTGCGCCACACGATTCTCCACGGACACGCGTTCCGTCAAAAGCGTTTCCTGCGGCAGCAGCGGCACAGCCACTGTAATGGCTTCTCGACGCGGTGCAATCCGTTTAACCCGAGTGGTTAAGGTGATGGTGTGATCAAAATCAAAGTCTCGCCACACCCGCGCAAACACCGGCGCGGGTGCATTCACCCACTCATCCGCCGCATTACGCACGGTTTCTTCTACATTGCGGCGTTTGAGAATCAAGGTATCATTAATTAAACCGGTTCCTTTCAGACCAATCACTTCCCAGGTCACTGCCTCGACCTCAATATTTTTGATCGGCCACGGGAACACCACTTGTAATTCATCATCCGCCGTAACGAGCCCCGACAGCACGATCGTGTGACGCCCCGGCGACACCACTAAATACAAGGTCATGGATGAGTCGTCATGCACTTCGCTCAACGCGGAACGCGATGAGCGCGCCGGGATCGGTGCGTACGCACGCGCTGCCGCAATGGTGCGCATACCATCAACCGTGATCAAGCGTGGCATCCAATTGGGTGAACTGTGCGGAACGGGTAAGTATATGGTTTCGTGAGCGTGCAATGACAGCTGCACCGAAAATTGCACCGCATCCGCCTGCACCTGCATGGACTCAATGGCATAACAACCCGGCGCACACGACGGTGGTGCCAACAAACGTTTTGTTAAGGTCTCCAGTAAATCGTTATTGGGAAACGAATCGGCACGCCCTTCCATCGGCGCAAAACCAAACAAAACGCCGACACTCAACACGCCAACAACAGACGACGCTGCTCGCGTAAGTCCCAAACTAAACAAGCGCGACAAGGGCCAGCGACGCATCAACAAGCTCAAAGGACGAACGGATTGCGCGAACGTATACAGCAATCCCATAAAAAACAAGGGCCACAGTAACAACTTCGCCGCACTGAGACACTGGAAAACCCAGGGTGGAGCCCAATACACGTGAAAGGTTTCCGTCGGCAGCACCGGACCATTCCAGTACAAATGCACCGGTGCTTGCGCGCGTGCCCATCGCGGTTGACCCGGACCCGTTTGCACACCGGGTGGCGCCAGTTCGATGCTCGAATTCCCTTGTGACGCCGGCGTGTATGTTTGATAAAACGTTCGTTTACCGCTGCGCATCAGCGCAGGCGCCACCGATGCGATGCCACTTTTCGCCGACGTTTGCGGCTCACGGGCCTGAGTGTCAAGCTCTTTGGCTGGCGCAGCGCTTGCCGCCGTACTCGCACTCGGTACAATTCGATCCGCCGTTTGCGAGAATAAAACGCCTCGCAGTTCCGCAAACAAAATAGGTGCCAACACCATGGCCCACAACACCACAAGCACAGCGCTGAATCCCAAAGTTCCACCTCGCAACACCGCCAAACGTCGCCCAGCCGGTAAGTCTTTCGGTGCTGTTTCAGGTGCTGCTTCAGGTGCTGCTTCAGGTGCTGCTTCAGGTGCTGCTTCAGGTGCTGCTTCAGGTGCTGCTTCAAGCAATAGTCGCTGCAACATCAGCGCAATTAAGGTCATGGCCCATAAAGCGGGCGACACAGAAAGCCCCCCACGATAAGTCAAAACCAATAAGACCCCCGCCAAAACCGCCATGGGTGTATTACACAAGCGCCGAACCCCCACCACCAGCAAGGCCACCCAAAACACATCCCACAAACGCCATTTTGACCACCACACGCCAGTAACACGATCAACGCCCCGCACTGCCGCCACCCGCCACGCAGCGGGTAAATGCAAATCCCACACAACCGACTCCAAGGGCGAACTCCACGCCGAGACCGGCAACTCTGACGCCCGACCTTCCAAGCGCCCCACCGCTTGCAGTGACAGATCCGGTGAGCGCAATTCAACACCCTGATCGATGAGCCCCGATTCGTGCGACACACGCCCGATGACGGCAGGTACATCATTCACACTCACCTGCCCCAACTGAATGCCATCCGCTATGGATAAACGCCACTGTTCACCGACTGTTCCCGTTAAGGCATCCGCCACGGTAAAACCTTTTCCAGAAAAATCGAGCCACGCACGGCGGTGCAAGGTCAATTTATTGCGCCCAACGGGCGAATCAAGCGGTGGCACAGACCAGGTCCATGTGGCACCAGGTTTGGGCAAAAACGCCCGCAACGCTTGCCAGTCATGAGGTAAAGCCGTTTGCGCTGGATCAATGGACACCAGCCCTTCAGTGACGATGGATCGAAATTGACTGTTCGTTTCTAATACCCAGATTTCTCGATCGGGATCATACACTGCAACATCTTCGCCGTTCGCCGTTTCATCCACCGTATGATTAACCGCTGTTTCTGACTCCCTTGTCGATTCAGCAGATGACGTCACGATGGGTGCCAAGGTGGAAGGAGAGTTGGAGGCTGAACTGGAGGACACAGTCGACCGCTCAGGCACCAGCACACGCGTCACGGGCGTGGAAAAACGCGTCTGCACTTCCACCACCCACTGCCCTGGTTTGACGCGCACCACCAGATCATTACCGTCCCACTGGATCGGCAATAACGTACTGCTGGAGACCAGCACCGAATCCGGCAGCAACACATTCGGGATGTGCACCGCTCGAACCGTTCCCCCAACATCCAGTTGAATTCGCGAGGTAACGGTTACGGGCACTCCATCCACAAAACGACGAAACAATTGATAACTGAGAGCGTTTTCGTTTTCGGGTGTCGAGCGCTTGGGTGGCGTCAACCACAAACGCCCTTGTTCATCGACTTTCGGATCAATCAATACTCGCCCTTCGTGAACCAAGCTGATCAACGCAGTACCCGGTGGGATACGCACAAACGGTTGCCCCCCAGCCACCGGCAACTGACCTGAAATATGATATTGCCCAGGCGGCACAAAAACAGCGGGTCGTTTTTTATGCTGCACCACCACGGCGGGTTTACCATTTATCGAAACATCCAAAGGCCAATTTTGCGATTCATCATTTAATAAACCGCCCGGCATGGACAGCCAGCCTTCGGTATAGGTTACCCAATATTGATCGAAGAGAAACCGTTCCCCTTCTCGTGTCATCTGCAAACGCGTCGGCCACAAACACTGGCGCACTTGTGGACGCTCGGTATTAAAAGGGCAAGACCAGTCTGGGTGCTCCTTCAGAACCCAGGGTACCCACGGCATCAATTCGGCTGGAATGGAATCCCGTATTGATGCATCCAGCGAATACGAGGCCACACCACGTGAATTCGTCGCAGCAAGTGCATTCTCGGCTCCCCAGCCCCACAGAACCAACAGCACGACGAGGCCTAATACGTACCACACAAAGGCCATGCTTGTTGTTAGTCGAACGCCATGCTGCATTTTTCTCCTCCTGTCACCATAACGCTTTGCCGCGCACTGGTGCGTGATCGATGATCTGTGACCGGCCATGTGTTCATTATGTGTTCATAAAAGACCGATTTTCTGATGCGCTGTCGTATGTATTAACTTAAGTTGAGCTCAGTGACGCAGATGGATATAGTGTGTCGCACCGCGTAAGATCGACATGGTCGTCGAACGGCGCAAAAAAAGCAAAACACAAACGTCTTGTTTGTATCGCTTGTGTGTATCACTTAGTTGTATCGTGCCGTGCAACTGTATAACAATTTCAATGAGAACATTCCCATGATCACCACCTTTTTTCATATTTATTCTTAAAGCAATCTGCTTTCAGCACTGGATTGAAAAATCAAATAAATAAAGTAAAAAAAGCAACACCGTTTACAACCCCTATTCACTTACCCGCCACACTGCAGGAGATACGCCGTGAAAGCCATCAAACGACTCATACTCTTTGTTATCGGTCTGGCCAGCTTGCTGATTATCGGCGCCGTTGCTCTTGTCGTGTTGGTCGATCCAAATGACTACAAAGGGTTTGCACAAGACGCTGTCAAAAAACGCCTGGATTTGGACCTCAGCATCACTGAGGTCAGTTGGCAGTTTTTCCCCAATATTGGGCTACGCCTCAACGGGGTCTCGCTCACCGATCCACAACAATCCCAAGAAGACAGTGTGCTCATTAAAGCCGATTCAGCCACCGTTGCGGTAGCCCTGTTGCCACTGCTCAAACAGGCCATCGACGTGAAGAACGTGCAATTGAACAGCCCACAAATCCGTTTTGCACAATACGCCGACGGACGCAGCAATTGGGATCCCTTACTCAAAAACCCGAACGTCAAAAACTCAAGCGCCGCCGAAGCGGCTTCACAACAAATTCCTTCACAACAAATTCCTTCACAACAAATTCCTTCACAACAAATCCCTTCACAACAAGCCCCTTCCCAGCCCGATGATACCCCATCAAACGGCGCCCCTTCAGCCCCAGAACAGACAGCTGATGACGCAAACCCTCTCTCCGCACTCGCTATCAATGTCAATATCATTCGCATTGTTGATGGCACCGTTTACCTGGTGGATCACACCACGCAGACCACAACAAGCATTGATCGACTGAGCGCTGAAATATCCGATGTAGCCCTTGATAAAGCGATTCCTGTACAATTTTTTGTCGCACTAAAACAAGACGAAACGCTGGATACCACTCTGGCTGGATCGGGACACCTGAAAGCACACCCTGACTTTCAGCGTTTTGACATCATCGATTTAGCTTTAACCGCAAACATCATGCGTGCCCCCGGTTTTACTCGTTCTCAGCAGTTATCCGCACAGCTCAGTGCAGCGGTAGACCTGAGTGCCGACACCGCCACCGTTTCCAACATGACCTTGAAATGGGATGAACTGCAAGCAAGCGCTCAAGCGACCATCACACAGTTGTCACAAGACCTTGTGTTAGCCGGTTCGCTTCACGTCAGCGATTTCAACCCTCAACGTTGGTTGGACAAGGCGCTTTCTGTAGAACTGCCACCCACAAGCGACGCCAGCGCACTGCAACATGCTCGCCTCGAAGCAACGATTCATGGCGCACTGGGCGGTGCGCAACCCACGATTAAACTACAACCGATAACACTGGTCTTGGATCAAAGCACGCTGACAGGAGAGGCCTCCGTGGACTTAAGTACACAGCAGCTGATCGGCTCGTTTCAACTCGACAACCTGAATCTGGACCGTTACCTTCCCCCGACAAGTGAGGCAGCAACCCAAGACACACCTGCAATCGCTGAGACCGAGCCAACATCCGCAACGGCATCCAATCAAAGCGAT
>JARRRL010000030.1:0-38671 GCA_037380725.1 Gammaproteobacteria bacterium
TTGACGGTTTTGATGGACATCATGGGACCTTCAAACGTCGACATGCCATAAAAACTGAGGGATACCACCATGAATTTCAGTACGGGGTCCGTGCGTAGCTTATCCCAGGCACCAGAAAGGGTCATGATGCCGTTGATCATGCCTCCCCAAGATGGGGCGAGTAATATCAGTGAAAAAACCATACCCACCGATTGAACCCAGTCCGGTAAAGCGGTGAATTGCAGGTGATGTGGGCCAGCCCACATGTAGATGGAAATCAGCGCCCAGAAGTGAATAACTGAAAGTCGGTAAGAATAAACAGGACGCTCAGCCTGCTTGGGCACGAAATAATACATCATGCCTAAAAAGCCAGCCGTGAGGAAGAAACCAACGGCATTGTGCCCATACCACCACTGCACCATCGCGTCTACTGCACCTGAATAGATAATGTAAGACTTGGTCAGGCTGACTGGAATGGCCAAATTATTAACAATGTGCAAGACCGCGACGGTGATGATAAAAGCAGCAAAGAACCAATTGGCGACATAGATGTGCTTGATTTTTCGTTTGGCGAGCGTGCCAAAGAAAACGATGCCGTAGCTCACCCACACGATGGCGATGAGCAGATCGATGGGCCATTCCAGTTCAGCGTACTCTTTACCTTGAGTGATGCCCAGCGGTAGGGTGATGGCGGCTAGCAGAATGACGCATTGCCAGCCCCAGAAGGTAAAGCTGGCGAGGCGGGGGAAGGCGAGAGGGGCTTTACTGGTGCGCTGTACCACGTAATAAGAAGTGGCGAATAGCGCGCAGCCGCCAAACGCAAAGATCACCGCGTTGGTGTGAAGGGGCCGTAATCGAGAGTAGGTCAGCCAAGGCAGGTCAAAATTTAATGCGGGCCAGGCCAGTTGTGCGGCAATGAAGACGCCAACGGCCATGCCCACAATGCCCCATACAACGGTCATGGCTGCAAATTGCGCAACGACTCGATCTACGTATTGAGGGACGCCCGAAGGGTTGTGGGGACTGTTGGAAACGTGTTCTGCGGTTACAGTGGGCTTTATCACATTCACTCGAAGGGCTCCCTGGTAGAAAAATCAACACGAGTCAACGCAACAGTATACGCGTATACGTTAAGGAGGGTGGCGCGTGCGATTAATATATACAACTATAATTTTGAGTCAGTTAAGTTGTATTTAAGACAACTGAAGAACTTCAGGCAGCGGTGAGCAACCTGTTTCTTGTGGTTAGCGATGGTACCAGGTGTGTCGAAAAGCTGCCAGTGGGAATTTAAGATCAAGAAGGAATCTCAGGCGTGCAGTTTATGCCGTCATGGCGTGAGCAATGGATCAATGCTGAAATGCATGACAGACTAAACGGCGCTGAACGAGCTGAACTAATAGAGGGCATAAAAATAGAGGGCACAAAGATAAAGCAAAGACAAAGAGAGAGTGCGCCAAAAAGCGCGGTCGACAGCGCAATGTCGTGAAATAAGATATGTCGTGAAATAAGATAACCAGTGTTCCCGTGGTGATCAGTATGACCAATGTCGTGTCGTCTCAGTAGCGTCAGTAGGTGTTGTCATTGCGATCATTCGACGTGTGGCCTCATGCCAAAGGCTTTGGCTGTGATGACGATGCGTTTCGTGTAATAACCTCTTAACGTTTTAAAGTGATTGACCGTGTGTTCGGCATGTTTGATTGTCGCTTTGATCATGGTTTTTTCAAAGAGTCATGGTAAAACAAACGCGACCAGCGATGTGAGCAAAAAAGGATAGCACGGCTTGGAATCAGAAATTTTTTAATTTTTTAATACAGCGTCGTGTTCTTGGTCAACGTCCGTGTTTGAAAATAATCTTGTGTTAGGTGAAACGTTTTGTGCTTCCTGCCAGAACAGATTATATGGAAATTTCGTTAATCCACGCGGTAAAACGCAGTGGTTTTAATTCTATAGGGTGCCGCTTTATGATTTAAATACAGTGTCGTTCCATCTGAGAGTCAGTGGCTTGTTTTATGAGTCAGACCGTTAGGTGTAAATTCGGTGTGCAAGGGTTGCATTCCCTTGCTTGTGGTAAATGGACGGATTGGGTCGATCGATCAGTGATGCGCGAATTCGCTATTTTGTGTCCTATAGAGTTGTAATAACAAAAAGCGCGCAGCAACAAGAAGAACGCAACAAAAAATAACGAAAGCTATTTTTCTTTTTTTGGGGTCAACCGTAGAATGAGTGGTGGTAGTCACTTTTGTTTGTTGTTTTCGGGCGGAGCTGGTCAACTGAGCGCGTTTGTCATCGTGACACGAGTGAGTCAGGGTCGAGATGATGATGTTGTCGAGCGCCTTGTGTTGATGCTAAGGGGGAAGTTTTGCAATCAGATTTTTACGGGATCGTGCGGTGGGGCTGCGTGATCGGTGCTGGGCTGTTTGCGTTATCAACTTTGGGTTGCGGCGGCGAATTTGGGCTGGAGCAATTGTCATTAGCATTGGACAATTCGAATTTAGCACCCGTCCCAACAACACCCGTTCCAACAAGAGAAGATGAAGATATTGAAGGGAGCGATGATGATGGTTTGGTGGCTGTCGCACCCATTGTGAGCGCCCCCAGCGTGGTGGTGAATGATCCGGGCTTACAACGGGGTGTGGAATTGTATCAACAGTACTGCCAGGTGTGTCATGGCGCCCGTGGTGAGGGGGTGGCGGCGTTCCCGGACTTGATCAATTGCTCGACCTGCAACAACGCACAAGCTTTCTTTGATGTGACCTTAGCGACAATGCCTCCCGGCAATGTAGGGGTTTGTGATGCGCTGTGCACACAGACAATAACGGATTATTGGTTTTCACCCGCGCGTGATGACTTGCTGGGTTCGCCTGTGGCGCCGCTTGATCCAGCCGCTTTGGATGGCAGAACGTTGTACATTCAGCAATGTCAAGTTTGTCATGGCGCCGATGGTGCTGGTGTGGGGAGATATCCGGGTATTCTCGGTGAGTCGCGTGGAAAGTTTATATCTGAAACAGTCGAAGACATGCCAACCGCTGATCCTTCTCTGTGTGATCAGGCGTGCAGCACAAAAGTTGCGGATTACTTTTTTTCAACGGTTTCAGGCGCGGGACAGGGCGGCGGTAACGACGACGATTGAGCGCGCCTAAGGCGCGCGCTGCGCGTGAAATGTGTTTTTGTATTCCGTTTCGCCCCGCGTGAAAGTGATCATAAAGGTATCGTCATTGAAACTGTTGAATGGTTTCTTCTAGTGTTTGCGCCGTTTGCAGTAAATCGCTGTTGGTGGTGCTTACCTCATTCATAGCGGTTACGGTGTTTTGACCTGCTGCGTCAATGTTCGTAATGTTTTTGCTGATCTCTTCGGATGCGGTGGACTGGTCTTCGGTTGCGGTAGCGATGTGTTGGCACATATCTCGAATGGTATTCACATTATCCGAAATGGTTGAAAATTGTTCTTCGAGGCGATTGGCGTTGTTCACGTTTATATTGACGGCTTCGTGGCTGGTGTTGATGGCCTTGACGGCATTGGTCGCCGCACGTTGAAGTGCGCTAATCATGGCACTGATTTGCCCTGTTGATTCTTGAGTTTTTGCGGCCAGTGAACGTACTTCGTCAGCGACAACAGCAAAACCGCGGCCTTGCTCTCCCGCGCGCGCGGCTTCAATCGCCGCATTGAGCGCCAGTAGGTTTGTTTGTTCGGCGATACTGCTGATCACATCCACCACAGTGCCAATTTGCTCTGAGTCTTGATTGAGTTGCTGAATGATGACGGAAGACTGATTGATGGTTTCTTCTAGTTTTGTGGTCGCGAGTCGTGAGTCTTTTAGTGTGACTCTCCCTTCCTCTGATCGGTCTTTGGATATGTCAACCAATTGCGACATTTCCCGGGTTCTGTTTGCAATATTTTGTATTGTGGCGGACATTTCCTGAGCAGCGCGTGCAGCGAGCTTGACTTCTTCTGAAAGCATTTTGACTTCTTTTGCAGTCACTTGCGTGCTGGAGTGCGCCGCATTGGCTGAGGTCTTGACGAGATCTTTGGCATCATTAATGCGGTATAAAATAGTGTCTTTCTGCGATTGAATGAATTTAAAAGCAAGCTGTATGCTGCCCAATTCATCAAAGCGCTGCGTGTATATTTCTTGAGCGATTGGGCTGTCGAAAAGCTGGCGTGTGCTGTCAGCAAATTGTTTCCATGGCAGACCAATGGCATACGCCAGCAGTCCATTCAACAACAGGGCGCCGACACCGACCAGATAGAGGTTGATGTTTTGGTTGACCGCCAGTAGACCGATTAGCGTTATCAAAGAGAAAGTCGTGAACAACTTCAGTTGCAGTGGCATCTTCAAAAGCCAGCGGAAGTGTTTAAGAAAGCGATTTGATTTTCCCCAGTATACTTTTTCCGCTTCCTGGACAAGGTGTGCGCTTGGTTTGTGTCTGACGGACTGATAGCCAATGCATTTTCCATTTTTGTACATGGGGGTGACGAACGCGTTTACCCAATAGTGATCACCATTTTTGCATCGATTTTTAACCATGCCCATCCAGGGCTTGTTGGACTTGAGGTGTTCCCACAGCTCCTTAAAGGCCAATTGAGGCATGGAGGGGTGGCGAATAATGTTGTGCGCTTGACCGATGAGTTCGTCGCGTGTGAATCCACTGATCTGTAAAAAATCATCGTTAATATGATCGATGACACCTTTAGTATTTGTCGTGGATACGATGACTTGTGCGTCATCGTAATCGCAACATTTGTCGGTGACTGGCAGATTGGTGCGCACGATGTGGTGCTCCTTGTTTGAACTTTTAGCTTTTAGCTTTTGGCTTCAGTTTATGGTTTCGTTGTGATCTTATTTATGTTGATATTCTCCAGTGTAGGTGAGGTGTAAAAACCTGTCGAACAGTTGGGTGAATCGTCCATTGTTGAAGGCGTGTGATGGCGTATCGAATGCTCATTCTTGGGCAGTGAACCATGACATGAAACCGGTTCACCAGATTAGGTCGCACACTGCCAACAAAGGTGGTAGAGTTTCACCGAAAAACGACTCAGGCTTTGTTTAAATAATGATCGCTTGAGTGCGTGTAGCGTACCCTTTTCGGATTTCGGAGTAGTTGGATGACCGTAGAGCCCCAAAAATTGCCGGAGCAAAAGATTGCTGAGGAGTTGTGTGTTCAAATCGAACAGGTCCAAAAGACCGTTGCTTTGTTGGATGATGGTGCAACGGTGCCATTTATTGCCCGTTACCGGAAAGAGGCAACCGGCGGATTGACCGATGAACAACTTCGTACCCTCGAAAAACGACTGGCTTATTTGCGCGAATTAGAAGAGCGGCGGGAAACGATTCTGCGTTCCGTGGAACAACAAGGCAAGCTGACCGAAGCGCTCAAAGTTCAGTTCATGGCTGCAGAAAACAAAACGGATCTGGAAGACTTGTACCTGCCGTACAAACCCAAACGCCAGACGAAAGCACAAAAAGCGCGTGAAGCGGGCTTAGAGCCACTGCTCGCGATGCTGCTTAAAACGGATACGCTTGATCCGCAGGCCGCAGCGCGCGATTTCGTGAACGTGGAGGGCGGTGTCGATTCGGTGGATGTGGCCTTAGAAGGTGCGCGACATATCTTTATCGATGATTGCAATAACAATGTGGAACTGGTTCGGTCGTTACGCCAACAGCTGTTAGACTCGGGGCAGGTCTTTTCCAGCGTTGCACCCGCTTATAAAGATAAATTGAAAGACAAAAAAGTCATCCACTTTGCTGATTACGTTGATCATCGTGAACCTTATCACGCGGTGCCATCGCATCGAGCGCTGGCTATGTTGCGAGGGCGACAGCAAGGGGTATTGCAATTGAAGGTGGATTTGCCCTTAGACGAGGGTGAAGTGCATCCGGGGCAAACAGCGATTGCCGCGAGTATTCAGCTTGCGCAACGAGCCGATTCGGCGAATAAGAGTTGGTTGAGTGAGTGTTGTCGTTGGGCGTGGCGGACGCGTTTACACCCACGTTTGGAGAGTGAATTACTGACGGAATTGCGCATGAAAGCCGATGAACAAGCGATCGAAGTCTTTGCGCGTAATCTGAAAAATTTGCTATTGGCACCTCCGGCGGGTAATCGCGTAACCATGGGCTTAGATCCAGGTTTAAGAACGGGTGTAAAAGTAGCGATTGTAGGGGAAAGCGGTGATGTGCTCTTGCACGATACCATCTTTCCGCATGAGCCACAGAAAAAGTGGGAGGCCTCCCTGGCGAAATTGAAACAATGGGTTGAGGCGTATCATGTTGAATTAATTGCGATTGGTAATGGTACGGCTTCGCGCGAAACCGGACGTTTAGTCAGCGAACTGTTGAGTAAGTGTTTGGATAAAGATAAAGCAGATAGTGTGAAAAAAGTGATCGTCAGTGAGGCAGGCGCTTCCGTGTACTCTGCTTCTGAATTGGCGACACAAGAATTGCCTGATTTGGATGTGTCATTTCGTGGTGCGGTCTCCATTGCGCGTCGACTCCAGGATCCACTGGCTGAGCTGGTGAAAATTGAGCCGAAATCGATTGGTGTGGGGCAATATCAACACGATGTCGATCAGATGATTCTCAATCGCACGCTGTTGAATGTAGTGGAAGATTGTGTCAACGCGATTGGTGTTGACGTGAATACGGCTTCTATTGCGCTATTGGCTCAAGTGTCGGGTATCAGCGCGACTTTGGCGCAGAATATTGTACGTTATCGTGAAGCCAATGGTCCTTTTCCGTCTCGCGAAGCGTTGCGCTGTATCCCGCGCTTTGGTGATCGCACGTTTGAATTGGCTGCTGGGTTTTTACGTGTTGTGAAGGGAGAGCAGGTTTTGGATGCTTCGGCTGTACACCCTGAAGCGTATGGACTGGTGCAGCAGATGGCGCAGCACATTACGGTGGATGTGAAAGCATTGATTGGAAACGTGGAGCGAATTCGCCAGCTGTCTGCGGATGATTTCGTCAATGAACAGTTTGGTTTGCCCACGGTAACGGATATTCTCGCTGAACTGGAAAAACCAGGGCGAGATCCGCGCGACGCGTTCAAAGCGGCTGAGTTTCGCGATGACGTTCAAAGCATCGATGATCTCAAACCGGGTATGAAGCTAGAAGGTGTGGTCACCAACGTGACGCACTTTGGCGCTTTTGTGGATATTGGTTTGTACCAGGAAGGTTTGGTGCACATCTCAGAATTGTCGGATCAGTTTGTTAAAGATCCACACGCCGTGGTTCGAGCGGGTGATATTGTGTCGGTGCGCGTGTTAGATATTGATCGAGAGCGTGATCGTGTGGCCTTGAGTATGAAGTCCGATGCGAGTGCGCATAAGCGAGCAGGCGCACACAGTAACACGGATGGGGGAGCGCATTCAGCGTCGCGTCGTCTGAAGCCGGGTGCTTCAAAACAAGGGGAAACGAAAACAAAGAAAAAAGCGGAAGGCGCGCGCGCTAACAGTCGGCGAAATCACGGTACGCAGGATATGCCGCGAAATACCCTCGCGGAAGCATTCAATAATGCGCGACTGCTACGCAAATAATACGCTTTTGTTTTGAAATCCTGTTCTTGCCGATCAAGGGAGCGGAGAAGATGTCCACGGAGTTTTTGGTCGGCCTGAAACGATTTATGGCTTCTGGTGCCGCCGCTTATCTGTCCAATTCACGCCGAGGCATCGAGAAAGAGAGCTTGCGTGTTCGCTCGGATGGGCGATTATCTTCGCATTCGCACCCATCCGGTTTGGGCGCGGCATTAACGCATCCTTATATCACAACGGATTACTCGGAAGCGCAGTTGGAGCTCATTACGCCGACGAGTGACAGTTTGGATGGCGTATTGACTTTTTTGACCGATTTACATCGCTACGTTTTTCGTCATATTGGTGATGAGTTGATGTGGGTCAATAGTATGCCGTGTGTGATTGACTCGGAGGCGAGTATACCAATTGCCCGCTATGGTCAATCGATGCTAGGGCGGCTTAAGCACATCTATCGACAGGGCTTGTCGCATCGCTACGGGAGAGCGATGCAGGCCATTTCGGGGGTGCATTTTAATTACTCGTTTACGGATGAGTTTTGGAGTTGTTTCGCGCAATCGGGCGTGTTTGCAGGTCCGGAGGAGTGGAGCAGTCTATTGGGGGCAAAGCACCTCCTTGGGGGAGGAGAACCATCAGTTGATGAGCCGTTGTTGGCATTGCAGCGTGTAAAAAATGCAGGTTATTTTGCTATTATCCGTAATTTTATGCGTATAAATTGGTGGTTGGTGCTGGTGTTTGGCGCTTCACCTGCTGTGTGTAACAGCTTTTTTCAGGGACGTCAGCATCAATTGTTGATCCCGGATAATCATACTGCTTTGGGACCATATGCCACTTCTTTACGCATGGGCGATTTGGGTTATCAAAATTCACGGCAGAAGAGTTTGTCTGTCTGTCATAATTCCGTGGAAGCGTATGCGCGCAGTTTGCAGCGTGCGATGCGCATGCCAGATGAAGATTTTGCGGCGATTGGACTGTGTGTTGACGGCGAATATCGACAATTGAGTACCAATGTGTTGCAAATTGAGAATGAGTATTACGGTTCAATCCGACCAAAGCGAACCGTGAAAGGCCTAGAAAGACCCAGTGACGCCTTGCTGCGCCTGGGCGTCGAGTACTTGGAGGTTCGTTTGCTGGATTTGGATCCTTTTGAATCCGTAGGCGTTTCGCGTGAACAACTTCAAGTGATTGAGGTTTTACTGCTGTATTGTTTACTGTGTGACAGCCCTCTTTTGACGGATTCGGAGTATGCCGACACACGTAAGCGTATGAATCAAGTGGTAAACCGAGGTCGAGATCCCAATGAAAAACTGAGCTTTGCGGGGAAAACGGATTGTATTCAGACGCAGGCTTTACGGCTGCTGGATGATCTGAATGCCGTTGCGGAAGCGGCGGGCATCGCGGATTGGGCGCAAACTGAGAAGCGAATGCGGCAGCGATTGGAAGATTTTGATCAATTACCTTCGGCACGAATCCTGGCGGAGTTGAGCGAGAGTCAGCGATCTTATTTTGATTGGGCCGTGCAGCGTGCTGAGGCAACGGCGGATGTGTTCAGAAATTCTCCGATAGACCCGGCGCGATTGCGCCAATTCGAGGCGGCTACGCGTGCATCTGTGAGCGATCAGGAGCTGTTGGAGCGCGATCACAAAGACTTTGCGCCCTTTTTAGCTGAATTTTTGGGTTTTGATCCGACACTTGCGCCGTCACAATAGGGCGTGATGTGTCCGCTTGGTATGTGACGCGCGCTAGCTTACCCACGCGACCACACCTACGTGTGTCATCCCTCTATATTCCTAATCCCTAATCCCTAATCCCTAATCCCTAATCCCCCCTAATCCCTATTATTCCACCAAAAAGCCGGTGAACAGCACTTCCTCAATGTTGGCGTCGATGCCTTCTTCGCTCAGTATATCCAGAATATCATCGCGTGCTTGCTCTTTGAGTGCTTGGCGTCCATCAGCCGATGTAATGCCTTCCAGTTCTTGGCGAGCCAGAAGCATAAGTAGTTGATGTTTGATGCGTGGGAGGTGGCTTTCGACAGCCATCAAAATGCTTTGATTGCTGCGCACTTTAAGCGCGACGTCGGCTTTGACGTAACGTAAATTGTCGGCGCGAAAATTGGTGACTAAAGAGGGGGTTATCTGGATATACTGGGCTTTTTCTTCCGAGTCGCTGGATTCGTCGGCATAGGCGTTAACGGCAGTTGCAAAGATCATTGCTAGAACGAGATCATGCAACAGCTTCAAATAAGGGTGTGTTGGACTGTGAAACATAAGCCCATCTCCATCGCATAGTGTTTTAAATATCGCATAGTGTCTTGAATATCATGTTGTGTCTTGAATCGGTTGACGCGCTTCCGTATGGCATGAAATGCGTGAACTGTATAAAGTTGAATGTTGATTGCAGTATAGGTGAAATTTAATTGACGAAACGAATTTCTTGACCGCCTATTTCGAGTTTTGTGTCACAAAAGCGTGAGGCGCTTTGTTCGCGAGGTCTTTGCTATTGGCATGTACCCTCTTGTCTATACCCTCCTGTTTGTACCTTGTACGCACCAAGTTCTCGCAAGAAAGCGTCTAGGCTTTGATCCTTGCTGAGTTTGTTTGCATTGCCTATCCTTTGTGGTGAGCTGTCATGTATTAAAATGTAAACATTGAACATGTCATTGAGCTACGGTGTGCGTATTTTTGCATAAAAACGATACTGCTTCACAATGCCTATGAATGAGACGAAAATAGAGGTATTGTAGTGTGATGGATTATGGAAATATGCGTAATGTGGGCGGGTTAATACAAAGTAAGTAGGGCGAAAGCCGTTATGTTAGGTTTAAGGGCTTAATGGGATGTAGAATTATGAGCGCGGATGGCATCGGTTCACCTAAGCAGGGCGTGACTCCAATCAGTAGTTTTGTCACGCGATCTCTTGCTGATATTTCAGATCAGGAATTGTGGCAAGAGGTTGATAAATTGATTGTGAGTTGGCTCAAAGAGCGCCAATCGCTGATCTTGCTGTTGTGTGCTGTCGACGGTTTGCGTGAATTTACGCCACAAGGTACACCTGTTTTTGTTAAAGTACAGGCCTTTTGTGAGGTGTTGGTGGATTATGTGTCGGCTGGGCATTTTGAAGTGTATGATAAATTAGTTCAGGAAGCGGAAAGTTTTGGTGAAGACGCTTCCGCCTTGATGAATGAGCTGTTTCCAAAATTGAAAGCATCAACGACGCAAGCGTTGTGGTTCAATGATAAATATGAGAACAATGAAAAGTTTAATGAAAATCGAGACGCATTGACTTCGGACATGTCACACATTGCAGAGAGTCTTTCCGAGCGTTTTGAGCTTGAAGATCGCTTGATTGCGGATTTACACGCTCGACACCGAGCGGTTGTCGCTTAAGTCCGGTGCGGAAATAAGCGACGGTGTGCGCTGGAATGGTTTGGTCCGCTGGTCTACGACCCCTGTTTAAATTATCTTTTCTCCGTGTGTGGATGGCCTTGATTGGCGTTTCGCTGCTCGGCTGTGTTGCTGATAAACCCGTACGAAAAAGTGAGCTTGCTGTACAGGGCCTTTATGCGGCAGCTTTGTCGCAAAATGGCGAGGCTGTGGTGTTGGGGTCTATCCAGCATGGCGGTAGCTATTGGACTTTGGGTACGCAATTTGAACGACGGTTTAATTGGGATCACCAGAAGGATCAGGAAAAGCGTGGACACAGTGCATTAACGGTGGTGGCGTTATCACGAGATAACCGGTTTGCTTTGACGGCGGATGAGCGGCGTTTCGTGGTGTGGAGCACCCAAACGGGTGAATCCATAGGGTTTTGGCAGGTTGACGGTAAAATTACCGGTGCCGCATTGTCGGATGGCGGCGCGTTTGCTTTGGTTGGCTTGGACAATTTTGAAGCTTTGTACGTGGATGTGAAACAAGGTGGTTTTGTGCACAAACTGATTCACGCTGCCGCGATTCAGGATGTGGCGATCAGTGCGGATGGTGGTCTAGGCGTTACAGCAACGGAAGCAGGTTTGGTTCAGGTGTGGGTGTTGAAGGCAGCGAAATCAATACGGCAATGGGAACACGATGGTCCGGTGAATTGTATTGCGATCGACGCAAAAGGAGAACATGTATTTACGTTTGGTTCTTCTGTGGGCGGCCAGATCTGGGATGCTCGAAAAAACGAGAGACTATTAGAAATTCCGCTGAGCAATGGTTCTGTAACGGCGGCTCGATTTCACGATCATAAACCCCATTTGTTACTGGGGACGTCCGCGCGTGAGACAGCATTGTGGAATTGGTCGACAAAAAAACAATTGCAGCGCTGGATAGCACCAAAAAAATCGCTCTGGAAACCCGAAGGCATTCGTTTATATGATGTGGCGTTTACGCGCTCAGAAAAACACGTTTTGTCGGTTGCCTCAAATGGCGCGCTCTACGTGTGGGATGTGGCGACGCCATAGCAGCGGCGCACATGGAGAGCGCCTGACTGCTTTGACCGCCACATTGACGGACACAAGCCGCATTGTTCGGGTAAAAAAGTTAATGTGGCTTTTTATCGTGCTCAGCCGCCATACCGTGAATGGCGTGTGGTGAATTTGCTGTTTTCTCTTGCTGGGCTATTTTGATCAATTCAACATCGAAGATGAGCGTTTCGTTTGGTCCGATGACACTGGAAGCGCCTTTTTCGCCGTAGGCCAGATTCGAAGGAATGAAGAGTTGCCAGTGAGCGCCGGGTTTCATCAGCTGTAGCGCTTCGGTCCAGCCTGGGATAACGCCATTAACACTGAATTGTATGGGTTGGCCGCGCTGACGTGAACTGTCAAAGACAGTACCATCGACGAGTGTACCTTCGTAATGAACGGTTACCGTGTCATTGGGGCCTGGTGAATCGCCTTTGCCTGCTTTCAGGATTTTGTATTGCAATCCAGAGTCTGTCACCTCTACCCCTACTTTTTGGGCGTTCTCGGCTAAAAAGGCTTCACCTTTTGTTCGATTTGCATCAGCTGTTTCCGCGCGTTCTTTTTCCATTTCGGCGCGTTTTTTCTGTTGAAATGCAGTGAGTGCTTGCGCGGTTTCTACCTCAGTCAACAGCGGCTTTTTAGCGTTAAAGCCATCCGAGAGACCGCGAATAATCAAGTTGACGTCCAGTTCGCTGAGGTCGCGCTTCATGCTTTCGCCGTATTTTAAGCCGATGGCGTAACTGGCCTTTTCAAGGTCGGTGTTGAGCGTGGGGGCTTCAGCGGCGTACCCGTTAAAACTGAATACGGCGGCTGCCAGTCCAAGTGCAAGATATGAAGTTCGTGTTTTTAGCATGCGTGATGCTCCGCTGGTTTAAGTGTGTTTGTGATATTAGCAAAAAGGTTCTTGTCTGTCGCGAATGGGTTCTGGCTGGCGTCGAGCTTTCATCGTGAGTCGCAAAACTGTGTGCAGCACAGAGTTTGGTGGAACAGGGCTTGAGATTAATGTGAGTTGGTCTGATATCGTGTCACGAAGTGTAACTTTACTTCGTTCGTGTTGGTGTGGGTGGCGTAAGTGTTGCACTTGCAGGGCAAGACTTTTCAGACAGGTGTATTGCAGCTAAGATAACGACTTGTTGTGTGGGATACGCGAGATTGCTTTCGCGATGTTTTTTGTTCTCGATGATCTTGTTCGCGTCGTACTGTGCTGCTCCCCGGCGTGCAGTTTTCCGTTGCTAAGGCGCATCGGTGTGGTCGTACATGGGGTGAGGGGTGTGAGGAAAATCTGCTGTATTGGTGCTACAGTAGAGCCGTCTGTGCTGTAAAATAAAACGGCATTCTCATGCATCACAGTGAACGCGCTGGCTGTCTTGATGAATGACAATTGGTAATGAAAAGGGGAGTGAGATGGCGCCTAAGAAAACATCAGCAGGGAATATGTGAAGAAGAAGGTCCTCGTGAAGAAGAAGGCCGCTAAGAAAACGGTGAAGAAAGTGGCGAAGAAAGTGGCAAAGAAAGTAGGTAAGGTGGCGACCGCTAAGCGGGCGGTGGCGAAGGTGGGGAAAGCGACAGTCCAACGACCGACGGTAAAAAAAGCCACGGTAAAAAAAGCGGCAGTGAAAAAAGTCGTTAAAAAGACAGCACCCCGGAAGACAGTGGCGAAACGAAATGTAGAGAAACAGGGTACGGCGAAGAAAGTCAGTGCTCAAGCAGCGCGTACGTCAAAGCGTGAAGTATTGAGTGGCTTGACGGTGGCCCAGTTGGAAAAGCAACACAAGAAAATTGAAAAACAGATTGAAAAAGAACATCATAAGGTGTTGACCTCCTCAGAAAAAGGTTTAAAGGCGGCAACCAAAAAAGAACAATCCGCAAAGAAAAAGGTACTCGATACGCAGGTTAGATTAAAGAAAGCAAAAGAAAAGGTGATGCTGGCGCAAACCGCAGCGGCGCAACGCGGATTGGAAAAAGTTACAGAGGTCATGGACAACGCGCGCATGGCGTTGGAGGCGGCTGTTATCAGTAAGCACGAAGCGTCTAATCTGGCTGAGTTGGCAAAGATCCGTGTGCAGTTTCTACTGGATTTGGCGAAAACGAAAGAGGAGTTGGAAGCGAGGCGTGAGCAAGTCGAAACCGATTTGATAGCGCGTCAGAAAGAAGTAGATGTGAGTGCGGACATCGATCGATTTATGGCGGAAATCGTCGAAGATCATGAGTTGGTTGATGCCTCAGAGACCCGCCAGGAAAGCAGCGCTGAGCGTGAAGCGGCATTGGAAGCGGAAGATGATGGAGATGATGAAAAGCTAGATCCCGAAGTGGACGCAGACCTGGATGATGATAACGGTTCTGGTGATGATGAGTCAGATACTCCAGATTGGGCGTCTGACGACGATGACGATGACGATGACGATGACGATGACGATGACGATGACGATGACGATGACGATGACGATGACGATGACGATGACGATGACGATGACGACGATGAGATGCAAAGGTTGTTGCAGCCCTGGACCAGGATGCTGAGGTAGCAGCGATCAATTTAAGAGATTCAGATGAGTCTTATGTTAAGGTCGGTGAAACACGGACGGGTACAGATGAAACGGGTAGTGGGCGCAGTGTGTTTATGCCTGATGAAGATCTGTAAGCCACTCGACAAACACCATTAATTACGATGATAGCAGCCTGCGTTGTGAACCCTCAATGCGTTCTCGCTTGAGGGTTATGCGTGTTTATCGAAATACCAATAATAAAGGGAGTATCGACATGCCTTACCCGCTACCGCAAGCGTTTCCTCATACCCGATTACGCCGAATGCGCCAGTCTAGTACGGTGCGAAATTTGATGCGTGAGACGAACTTAAAACCTGAACATTTGATCTGCCCCGTATTTGTTATGCCGGGCAGTCAACAGCGTGAACCCATCAGCTCGATGCCGGATGTATGTCGGTTAACGGCGGACGAATTATTGAAAGAGGCGGAGGCGCTGTTAACGCTGGGAGTGAGAGCGGTGGCGCTGTTCCCTGTCGTGCCGATGTCGTTAAAATCTACGGATGCGGCTGAAGCGTATGCAGAAAGTGGGTTGGTGCAAACTACAATTCGTACGCTAAAAGATCGATTGCCTGAGTTAACGATCATAACCGATGTTGCGTTGGATCCGTATACTGTTCATGGTCAAGATGGTCTCATCGATGAGAGCGGATATGTGCTCAATGATGAAACGGTGGACGTTTTGGTGCGTCAAGCCTTGTCTCATGTGTCAGCGGGGGCGGATATTGTCGCCCCGTCGGATATGATGGATGGTCGTATCGGTGCGATTCGCGGAGCCTTGGAATCGGCGGGATATCGTAATGCAATGATCTTATCGTATGCGGCTAAATACGCTTCGAGTTTTTATGGTCCGTTTCGCGATGCCGTAGGCTCGGCTGCGCAATTGGGATCGAGCAGTAAAGAGACGTATCAGATGGACCCCGCTAATGTGGAAGAAGCGATCCGTGAAGTGGCCTTGGATTTGAGCGAAGGCGCTGATATGGTGATGGTCAAGCCTGGCTTACCGTATCTTGATGTCATTCGGCACGTTAGGCAGCATTTTCAAGTGCCTACTTTGGCATATCAAGTCAGCGGTGAGTACGCAATGATTAAATCGGCGGCTAGGGCCGGTTGTTTGGATGAGCGTAAAGCGGTGTTGGAGTCTTTAATGTGTCTGCGTCGTGCTGGTGCACATGGTATTCTGACCTATTATGCCAAATCTGCCGCGTCGTGGTTGGTCAACTCAGAATAAACCGAGTGGTGCGCAATGGCCATTATGCAGTGGAGCGGAATGTCGTACGATGGAATGCAGTACTATGAGTAGTGTTGCAGGCAATGATGCTTCAAATACCGGTGCTCCCGATATCGATTTGACTGCGCCAGAATTGTATATTAATCGAGAACTCAGTCATCTCAATTTCCATCGTCGTGTGCTGGCTTTGGCAAAGGATGAACAACTTCCCTTGCTGGAGCGGCTGCGATTTCTGTTGATATTTGACCGAAATATTGATGAATTTTTTGAAATCCGCGTAGCCGGTTTGATGAAGAAAGTGGCGTATCATCAAGGTCGCCCAGGACCCGATGGCCTGGGTGCGGGCGAGTTATTGAATCACATCAGTGTGTTGGCGCACGAACTGGTGGAAGAACAATATCGTACATTGAATGAAGAATTGTTGCCTGCGCTGCGTCAACAAAATGTGTCATTTTTGAGAAGAAGGGAGTGGACACCCGAACAATCGGAGTGGGTAAAGCGCTATTTTATGGATCAAGTGGCGCCGGTCATGAGCAGTATCGGATTAGACCCCGCTCACCCTTTCCCGCGTTTAGCCAATAAAACCCTCAATTTTATTGTTTCGCTAGAGGGGCGAGATGCGTTTGGGTATAAGCGTGGCTTGGCGATTGTGCCAGCACCGCGCTCTTTGCCGCGTTTGATTGAATTTCCTGCAAGTGTGTCCAGCGGTGGTCACGATTTTGTGTTTCTCAGCGCGATTATTCATGCGCACGCCGAAGAACTTTTCCCTGGTTTAGAAGTGAAAGGATGTTATCAATTTCGGGTGACGCGGGATGCCGATTTATACCTCGATGAGGAAGTGGTTGAAGATTTGGCTTTGGCCCTCAAAGGGGAGCTGCAAACGCGGCATTTTGGACACGAAGTGCGCTTGGAAGTTGCGGACAATTGTCCCCAGGCTTTGGTGGATTTTTTGCTAAAGCAATTTAATTTGGGTGAGCAATCGTTGTATCGTGTGGCGGGCATGGTGAACATGTCGCGCATGATGCAGGTCACCGATCTGGAACTGAGTCACTTGAGTTATCCGTTGTTCTCTCCCGGTATTCCTCGCTTGCTGAAGGTCGTGGACATGTTCAGTACGATACGACAGCGAGATGTTTTGTTGTACCACCCGTTTAACTCATTTCGGCCCATTGTGGAATTGCTGCGCCAAGCAGCGCGAGATCCAAATGTGTTGGCCATTAAACAAACTTTGTACCGGACGGGTGCGGAATCTGAAGTGACCCGTATATTGGTCGAAGCAGCGCAGAATGGTAAAGAAGTGACGGCGGTGGTTGAGTTGCGGGCGCGGTTTGATGAGCAGAATAACATTGATGATGCGACGGCCTTACAGAAGGCGGGAGCGATCGTCGCCTACGGCATTGTTGGCTACAAAACGCACGCCAAAATGAGCTTAGTGGTGCGTCGCGAAGGTGGCCATTTGCAGCGCTATTTGCACTTGGGGACGGGAAATTACCACCCCGGAAACGCACGTATTTATACCGACTTCAGTCTATTGACCTGTCACCCTGGCTTGGGGCAGGACGCGCATGTGGTGTTTCAGCAGTTGACGGGAATGGGGCATGCCCGAAAATTGCTGCATTTCCTGCATGCTCCGTTTAACTTGCATTCAGGGTTGATGGCGTTTATCCATGATGAAATTGAGCATGCGCAGCGCGGCGAAGTGGCCAAAATTATGATTAAAGTGAATGGCCTAACCGATCCCTCGTTGATACAAGCGTTGTATCGTGCTGCTCAGGCTGGGGTGGATGTCGAATTGCTGGTGCGAGGCGTATGTTGTCTGAAACCCGGTGTTCCCGGTGTTTCGGATCGCATTCGAGTGCGTTCCATTGTGGGGCGTTTTTTGGAGCACGCTCGTGTATATTATTTTTACGCCGGTGGTACAGAACAGTTGTATTTGTCCAGTGCGGATGGCATGGAACGCAATTTGTTCAATCGTGTGGAGATTGCTTTTCCTATATTGGATTTTGATTTGAAACACCGAGTGATTGAAGAGGCTTTTTCAATGGCCTTGGCGGATAATGTGGATGCGTGGGATTTGCAAACGGATGGGACATTCATTCGTGCAAGGGCGGCGAATGCGGACGCCGTGGTTTCGGTTCATCGTGCGCTCATGGATCGTTATACGGAATAGATCACGGCTCTTTTATCGGTTGTCTTTGTTTTCTTGTTTTCTTGTTTTCTTGTTTTCTTCCTGTGCTTCCGCTTTTGTGTCGTCTTGCGCGATGGCGCAGGACGACACAGCGTGCAACAGTTTATAATTTAAAGGCTTGAGTTTTTTGTTCAAGCGTTTGTGCCAGCGTGTGTAATTCGTTGCTGGCGTTGCTGATGTGTTGGAATTCAGTGGACACTTGGCTGGTTAACTCCGAAATGCCGACAATGTTTTGGTTGATGTTTTCCGATACGGTGGATTGTTCTTCGGTTGCGGTGGCCACTTGTGTCATCATGTGACTGATGCGAGAAATGGATTCGGCGGTATTGGTAACGGCTTCGTTGGCGTTTTTTCCTTTTTCGATGCTGGAGAGTGCACTGTCGCGACTGTCAGCCATCACGCGTACGGCATTGGAGGCGCCGCTTTGCAATCGAGAGATCATGTCTTCAATTTCTTGCGTTGAGGCTTGTGTGCGGGAGGCCAGTGTGCGGACTTCGTCCGCCACCACAGCGAAACCGCGACCTTGTTCCCCTGCGCGTGCGGCTTCGATGGCGGCGTTCAACGCGAGGAGGTTCGTTTGTTCAGCGATACCGCGGATGACGTCCAGTACGGATCCAATGGATTTGGTTTCCGATTCCAGTTGGTTAATCACAGACTCTGCTTCTTGAATTTTGGTGGAGTTTTGGTCGATTTCATCCAATGTTCGTTGAAAGATTTGTGTGGCTGAGGCAATGTCTGTGTTGGATTTTTCCGAAGCCGAGGCAACCGTTTCGGCATTACTGGCGACGCATTGGATGCTGGTAACCATTTGTGTAATGGCCGATGAGATCATGGCCGATTGATCATCTTGTTTGTGTATGAGCGCCACGGAACGGTCATTAATGGTTTTGAGTCGGGAAATACCTGTTTTAATGTCGCCCACAGAGTCCACAAATGTGGCCACCATTTGCTGTACTTTTTCGACAAATTTATTGAAGTTGGCAGCCATATGGGACAGTTCATCATTACCCGTGCAGGGCAGTCGTTTCGTTAAATCACCATCCCCTTCCGCCATGGCGAGCATGGCGTTGGTGGCTTGTTTCAGCGGGTTGAGTAGATGGCGAACCAGGAAGAAAGTAATCAAACCAGCCGTTATTGTGGTAATGAGGATGATCAGTGTGTTGAGATCATGTGTTTGACTGCTCATGCTCTCATAGCCCTGGAGCATTTCTTCTTTGTTCATGTCGGTAAAGAGCGCCCAACGCGCCCCGGCAAAATTAAGCGGTTCATACGCAATGTAGGAATCTTTCCCCATGTGATTGATTTCATTTATAAATCCGTGATTTCCCTCTAGGGCGCTTTGTACAGCAGGCGAGTTGATTGTGTGCAAACCGATGGCGCTGTGCTTGGCTTTTATGGAGTCGATGATTTGTGATGAGGTGCCGCTGTTGGACAAATACGATACAAAAGCTTCGGGTTGCTCCAAAAAGGTTCGGGGTTCATTCAAAATGTGTTTACTTTGAGAAATCAGATAGGTTTCTCCGTGTTGTCCTAGGCCCGCGTCGTCCCATTTGCTGTTGTAGGTCAACAGCGTATTGATGTTGTCGATGGGCATTTGAAAAATCAGCACGCCCACTTTCTTGTTATTTTTGAAAATGGGGGTGCTTATAAACGCCGCCATACTTTCATAAGAGGGTGTGTAGGGGTCAAAGTCTTCGAAATAAATCGATTTGGGCTGATTGAGTGCGGCAGCACCACGAAACGCGCGAGCGAGACCGCTGTTTTTGAAGGGACCATCGCGCAGTGAGGTGGCGAAATCGAGTTCTTTAAATACAGTGTAGACCACGTGGCTGGTTTCGATATCCACTAAGAAAATATCGTAATAGCCGAATGTTTCGAGAAAGTTTTTGAATTGAGGGTGATAGTGCGAATGGGATTGGCTATAAAACGAGCCATCGTTAGCGGCGTTAAGCTGGAGTTTTTCGCCCAGCGGGGCCGGATTGTTGCTGATGTATTGATATTGCCAGTATACCGCTGTATCGCTGAGTGACTTGAGATTGGATACTTCTGCAGGGGCGGGATCACCGGTGAGCGACTGATACTGAGTGGCGAAGCTTTGCGTGTAGTAATTCCGGAGACTTTGACGCATGGTTGTTGTGGGTTGTTGATGTTGAAACGCCTGGGAAAAATCGATCATGGCATCTTGCGTGAGTGAGCTGCTTGCCAGGTTGGTAATTTGATTTTGAATGAATTCTAGGTATTCAAGCAGTTGCTCTGCTTTGTTGTGCGAGGTGGCGACCGAATTGTTTTTAATGGATTCGACGAACAGCGGTTTGCCACGACTAGCAATAACAAACGAGGATGAAAAACCAACGATACTTGCTGCCATGACGCACATGAAAACGGACAAAAGAGAAAGTTTATTGGTAAGAGTCATTTTGTGCATGTTCCTTATAGCAGATAGCAGAGCGATTTGGTATTTTGCTTAGAAATAACGATCAGGGATATTGTTTTGATTGAGTAAATATTTGTATTGAAGAGTATAGTGAATGTTTGTAGCAGGCGCTGGTTGTTTGTCGTTGAGGTAGTCGTTGAGGTAGTCGTCGAAGTGATCGTCGAGTGATATCACTGGATATCCAGCGTGATGCCACTGTGAAGCAAAAACGCTTGCTCAAGGTTAAGATCCAGTTGGGTGAGCGGATTTTCAGTCAACCAATTAGGTTGAAAGCCAAGGCGGCAGTGATTCGACGTGATGCTAATATTCGTGATGGGGAGGGCGCGTTCGACGCGTGATCGATTTAACAACACGGCAAGACGTAAAATGATGGTCAGGATTAAGCGTGTTTTTTTGGGAAAACCGGTAGCGTTTGTATTTGTATTTTTACTTTTGCCGGCGACCATTTTGCGTCGATGGTTTTGTACAAGAGCGGCGAGAGCAATTTGTTCTTGGTGGGAGAAACCGGGCAGGTCGCTGTGTTCCAGTAAGTACGCGCTGTGCCGGTGGAATTGCGAATGGGAAACCGCAAGACCGATTTCATGTGTGGCGCAGGCTTTGGTTAGCAGATCAATAGCGTCTTCGGTGAGGTATTTTTTGCCTTCGGGGCAATGCGTGGCGAGTGTGGCGAGTTGGTGCGCCGTGAGTGTAACGCGGTTGGCGTGAGCGACGTCAACGTCATAAGATTGTTGAAGGGTTTTGATTGTGCGATCGCGCACGTCTTCATGATGGAGTCTTCCGAGCAGGTCGTATAGCACGCCCTCTCGCAGCGCGCCGTCTGCAAAATGCATGTTGTCTATACCCAGTTGATCAAAAATGCCTAACAAAATGGCGAAACCGGGTACGAAAATGCTGCGGCGGTCAGGTTTGACGCCGGGTATATCTACGTTGTCGAGTGAATCAAAACGCAACAGCTGTTCGCGCAGTGTGTTCAAAGCAGACCGAGTGATCCCTTTGTTGGATAAGCCACTTTTTTCACAAGCTTGTTGTATAGACTTGATGGTGCCGGATGAGCCCATGCATTCTTGCCAGCCGCCCTCCAAATACGCTTCTTTAATTTGTTCCACTTCCAGGCGGGCTGCGTTGATGGCGCGGCTTAAATTGCCTGGCGTCAGTTGGTTGTTGGGAAAGAAACGTTTATATCTTACGCAACCCATGTGCAGGCTTTCTAACAGTATCGGCTCGAAACGGGAACCGATAATGCATTCGGTGCTGCCGCCGCCAATATCAATGACGAGACGGCGGTTTTTATCGTCTGAACAGGTGTGAGCAATGCCTAAGTAAATCAGTCGAGCTTCTTCTCGACCGCTGATCACTTCGATGGGGTGACCCAGTACAGCTTCGGCGCGTCTAATAAATTGATAAGCATTTTTGGCTACCCGAAAGGTGTTTGTGCCAACAATGCGTACGCTACCGGGCGACAATCCGTCTAGGCGCTGGCGGAACCGAATTAAACAGTCGATCGCTCGGGCTTGGGCTGCTTCGTCAATTTCATTGTTTTCAGTAAGGCCCGCTGCCAGTTGTACTTTTTCTTGTAATTTATCGAGCAGTTTAATCTGGCCATGCGTTTGTCGACCAATGGCGATGTGAAAGCTGTTTGATCCAAGGTCCAGGGCAGCGAGCAGTGAAGCCTCAGCAAAGGTATCGTTGTCTTGAGTGTGGTGTTGATTTGGATTCATAGTGATGTGTCTTAAGCGTGAGGTGTTTGCGTGTGTGCGGCAAAATTTTATGTGTTTGAAAATCATTATTGTGTGTTGTGTCATGATTACTATAAAGGGCATATCATAGAGGAGGAAGAGGTGATGAGCAAAGAGAAGAAGAGAAATGAACAAAGGACAGCGATTCAGGTTATGTGCGCTTGAACGGACGGGTGTATCAGGTTTTGTTCAGTAGGATGGTTAATGGTCTTGCGTTCTTTGTTCGTAATCTGCAGTATTGTGTTCTAGGGGTCTTGTTTAACTTTAGAAGCAGCGTTACCCTAGCGACGAATGGGGTACGGTTAAGGTTCCCTAACCCGCGATGATGGCAGCGCGTGCGTATGAGAAGTGCGCGAGGATTGCGTTGCGCGAAATCTGAACAACTGCGTTACTATTAGTAAAGTTACCACTGATTTGTGTGAAGCCGCTATTAATGGTTCTGATTCCTGAAAAGCAAACGTCCTGATCGTTTTGGATAATGATGCCGTCATTGGATTGTCTTCATGACGATGAGCGATCAGAGTGCTTGATACCACTGAGTTGGCTGACAGAGGATGTGCGTGTATTGCTAGACTTTTGCTGTTGATCAATAATTAAGCTTTTTTGTTGAGATTATTCCCGATACGGTTGACGTTTTATTAAAAATTCACGGTGTCGTGATGTGTTGTTACGATAATAGAAGGAGGCCATAACAGTGAGTGAGTACGTGTCTGAAGTAACCGATGCTGAGTTTGAGGATCAAGTCATTAAGAGTGATTCACCGGTACTCGTTGATTATTGGGCAGAGTGGTGTGGCCCCTGTAAAATGATTGCACCCATTTTGGATGAAGTGGCGGAAGACTATGATGGCAAAGTTCTGGTTAAGAAGCTGAATATTGACCAGAATACCGCAACGCCCCTCAAATATGGTGTGCGTGGTATACCGACTTTGATGTTGTTTAAGAGCGGTGCGGTTGCAGCCACAAAAGTGGGGGCGGTTACGAAGAGCCAATTAGCGGCGTTTTTGGACAGTCACTTATAGTCTAATAAGATAGCATTAGACAGTATTAGATAGTACATGGTATGTAGCAACAGTCATAGAGCCTGTAATCTGTGTCGGCAGAGCACGGTCAGAAGCCGGGTGAGCTCAGGAACAGAAGCAAGGTAAATATATAATAGGATCGATCGTGGCGGCGATGCGTATAGGGCCAATCGTCGTTGCGATCGTACCCGCTTGAGGTGGTGGCACTCGTTTAGGAAGCTGAGTGTTTTGAGTTTGTAGGTTTTGAGTTTGTAGAGCGTGCTTACTTTCCATATGTCACAATACTGAGCATTTTTTCTGGACAATGGCGGTCGACCGTTCTATAGTTTGGAGGAGTCCTGAAATACAAACAAATTCCTCCCTATACCTGATAGCCACCAGTCGCCGGAGTTCTTAAGTAGATCCCAGTGTTCCTGCGTATTCCTAAAATGGTGCCGTGTGCGCACGTTTTCCCGGTATTTCTGATGCGGTGAATGCTGTATTTGCGGTGCAATACAATATGTGTGCTGTTGCATAGGTTGGTTGCCGTGAGCCGACCCTTAGCTAGCGGGAAATCTTAATTCCACTCATGTTAAATCGTTCAATGATGACGTGGAGAGTTTGTTTCAATCGGAGTCCTTCTCACTGTGTGAATATGATGTGTGAGGGATCTGGATGACGAGCCGTTTCGCTATTTTGGAAGTGGTGTTTGCGTTGCTTTTTGTTTTTGTGCGAAAACGGTTTTGCACAAAAAGAAAAGAAGGTGGCCACGATGTAAAACGAGTCGTGTGCCCGACGATCAGATCGCGGGATTGAACCTTTACGGGTCCTCTGTGTTGTATGCGCGTGTTGTAATTGTAGGTGTGTATGACAAAGAGGGACGACGGGTGTTTCGCGTTTATGGTCCATTTATGCTGTTAAGAATCGATTTTTGTGATGTTGAGTTGAACGGCGTGAGTGAGCAGTCTGTTGGCTTGTGTCTGTGAATCGGTCATTCAATTTAGTCAACCCGGTTTGAAAAAATGCTGAGCTGTAAGGCGTTACGTGTTGGGCGTAAGTGGTTGTGTCGAGCCGTACGTATGATGATGCTTGGATTTTGGGTTAACTGAGCGCTAACCGACATCCCAATTAACTTTAACCGATAAGAAGATCTTTAACCTTGGAAGCTGTGAACGACGTGCTTGAATCAAATAAAGTAGAAACGAAACCATCCAAAGCGAGAGCGAATTCCGATGCGAATGGCGCTGGGAAAGGCGAGAAACCAGAGCGTCAACCCCGAGGGCGTCGCGCGCGCGATACACAATCTGCCTCGTCCAATGACGGGAACGGTGGCAACGATCGCCGTCGAGATAAACGAGAATCATCGGCGTCATCGACTGATTCAACGGGATCGGATGCGTCAAGTGGTGATGCGGTTGTTGTGGAAAACGTTAAGTTCAATCTCACTGAGCTGAAGCGTAAACCCATTGGAGAGTTGGTGGACATTGCGCAGGCGCTTGGTTTGGATAACATGGCGCGCTCGCGTAAGCAGGACATCATCTTCTCGGTGTTAAAGCGCCACGCAAAAAGCGGACACGACATCTATGGTGATGGTGTGTTGGAGATTCTGCAGGATGGCTTTGGTTTTCTGCGCTCCGCTGAAGGATCTTACCTGGCTGGTCCCGATGACATTTACGTATCGCCCAGCCAAATACGTCGATTTAATTTGCGTACAGGCGATACGATAGCGGGGAAGATTCGTCCACCAAAAGATGGTGAACGTTACTTTGCGTTATTGAAAGTCAGTGAAATCAATTATGATCGACCAGAGAACACTAAAAATAAGATTTTGTTTGAAAACTTGACGCCGCTCTTTCCTCAAGAGCTGCTGAAAATGGAGCTGGGGAATGGTAGCACTGAGGATATCACCGTGCGTACGGTTGATCTGGTTGCTCCCATTGGTAAAGGGCAGCGCGGATTGATTGTGGCGCCGCCTAAAGCGGGAAAAACCGTTTTGATGCAGACCATTGCGCACTCGATTGCGCGGAACAATCCAGAATGTCATTTGATTGTTTTGTTGATCGATGAGCGACCTGAAGAAGTGACGGAAATGCGTCGATCGGTTCGCGGCGAAGTGGTTGCGAGTACCTTTGATGAGCCGCCAACGCGTCACGTACAAGTTGCGGAAATGGTGCTTGAGAAGGCAAAACGGCTTGTCGAGCATCGGCAAGATGTGGTCATCATGTTGGACGGTATTACGCGATTGGCGCGGGCCTACAATACGGTTGTACCCTCTTCGGGTAAGGTGCTGACGGGAGGGGTGGACGCCCACGCCTTGGAACGACCGAAGCGCTTTTTTGGTGCCGCACGTAATGTAGAAGAGGGTGGAAGCTTGACGATATTGGCGTCTGCCTTGGTTGATACGGGATCCAAAATGGACGAGGTGATTTTTGAGGAATTCAAAGGCACGGGTAACCAGGAATTGCATTTGGATCGGAAAATTGCGGAAAAGCGTGTTTACCCCGCTATCAATATCAAAAAATCGGGAACGCGCCGAGAAGAGTTGCTGATCACGGAAGATGAATTGAAGAAAATGTGGATTCTACGCAAAATACTTCATCCCATGGATGAAATTGCAGCGATGGAATTTTTGATTGATAAAATGCGCACCACCAAAACAAACAACGAGTTTTTTGACGCCATGAAACGCAAGTAATAGCGTGCATGCACGCATTTGTTACGAATAAATCGTTACGAATGCAGGTATTGCGAGCGCCTATGTTTTTCAAACATGAGTTTCAAGCATGAGCTTCAAACATGAGCTATGGCAGACGATTTGTTTGATGAGCCCTAGGCGGGCTGAACGCGTAGGGCTTTTTGGTACAGCGTACTGCTTTTTTCATATTGTTGCATGTGCTGGTAGATTTCTGCTAATGATTGAAAGGCCGCTCGCGTAGGCCGTTGACGTACGCTTTTCTCCAGGAACAACTTGGCCTGAGTCCAATCGGATGTTTTGCTGTGCAAGCGACCCAAGGCATAACAATATTCAGCGGAGCTGGCTGTTTTGCCGATTTCGGTTTGTAGAAACTGAATCATGGCGGCGTAATCATCTGAAAGCAGTTCGCCATAACGTTGGATACTGTTCGGGTCGCTGTTTTGAGCATCTGGTCGGGGATTTGTTTCCACATTGTGGTGGTCAGTTGCTGTGTTAAGCGAGTTTCAATGCGCTGTGCGCCGCTGTTTTCGATGCCTTGTTTTTCGATGTCTTGTGTATTGGTCTGCGTAAGGTGCTGGCGCTCTTGCTGTGCGAGTTCAATCCAGGCATCGAATTCCACCGCATAGTATTGAGTGGTGTACTGATTGAGTTGATCATCGCTGATTGCGTTGAGCCGCTTAGCGGCGGGCAGCAGCGAGTGCAGTTCCCGCCATTGCGCGTGTTGCGCGTACTGTTCTACTAAGCGTTTGAGCGCAATGGGGTGCTTGGGGAATTTCTGGTGCAGCGTGTTGAGCACAGCGATGGCTTGTTCCCCTTGCCCCGCTTGACTATACAGTTCCGCATGCGCTAAGCCAACGCTGAGGGCATTTTTACTGCCGACGACCGTTTCCAACTGTTGCATCATCGTGTCTCGGGTTTTAAAGTCGCCTTCTCCTTGAGCCGCATTTGCCAAGCCTAATAATCGTATTGCATCGAAATCTTTGTGGGAGCCAACGCTTTTCAGCGCTGCGCTGGCGCTTTGCCAGTTTTCTTGGAGCAGATCCAGTATACCTTGATTGAGTTTTTGACTGATTTTTCCATGAGAACGTGTTTTCCGCCAGGTTCGAAAATGAGCGGATATTTCAAAAAGACGCATCATGATGTGAAACAGTCCGATAATGACCGATGCGCTTATCAATAGAAATATCGTAAAAACCACGGCGCTGGTTTCAATCGCCACCCCGCGCCATTGCAGTAAAATATAGCCCGCGTCAGATAACAATACACCGCCCAGCGCGGCCAAGGCGATCAGAAAAAGTAAGACGATACAAAAAATTTTGTTCATGTCGCGTGTTCCGGATTTCGTTAAGCGCAGAGCGGTCACCGCCGCCGGGGTGTCTTGGGTGTTGTGTTCGACCGGGATGGGTTAAGGTGATTCGAGCTTAATGTCAGCGTCCTCGGTCTGAGTGTGGTTGGTACCGTTTTCACGATTCGTTGAAGGTGAACGCGCTGTTGTTGTGGTTTGAATCGTGTTGGCCAATGCCGCATAGGCAGCGTTAAGTTGAGGCAATTCCGGGCGGAGTGACAGCTGGCGTAGGCTGCTCAGTGTGCTTAAAACGTTGCTCAAAGTTTCAAGGTGTTGCGATAGCTCGGTTTGAATGGCTTGAGTCACTTCGTCAATAGCCGCATTGTACACCGTTTGATCTTGGCGTATGGCTGCTGATTTGGCTTGTTCTAAGGTCAGGTTAAGTGTTTTCACCAAATAGTCACGTTGCGAGATGGTGAGGGGGAGGGTGTTTGAATCCAGCTGATGTATACGAACCAATCGTTCGCGGGTAAATACACTTAAATTGTGTGTTATTTTTTCAAAAAAACCGCGAATGCCACTGTGCATGGGTTCAAAAGTCGTGGTGTTTTCAACCGAGCTTTTTTCGACCGAACTTTCGGGGGGGCGAAAGGAGGCAGGTGTTGAGGCGAACTTGTTCAAACGGTGTTGTACGGTTGTGAGTTCTGACACAATTCGTGTGATGGAAGGAACGGGAACGCGTCTAAGTTGTGTACGATCGGTTTCCAAGCCCAGGCATACGGCAATCAGCTCCTCGTTGTTGGGTGGCGCGCAATACATCTCAATGATTCGTTCCAATAATCGAATGGTGCCAAGAACGTCGTGCTCAAAATTGAGTTTTCGATACACCAGAGACAGGGCATCGGTGATGATGGTTTGTGGGGTTTCTTGCGTGATGGTGTGTCGTTGTTGTTTTTCCAACGTCTTGAGTTTTTTCGTCACCGCGTCAAGTTGCAGCGTCATGACTTTTTCGAACTGAGTCTGTGTGTCGTGCTGTTGTGTTGTGGCACGCTGCACCTGTGCGTTTATCTGTGTTTCGAGTTGTTCAAGTTGATCGTTTGTGTGAGACAGCGATTGGTTCAGCGTTTGATTTTCCGCCATCAAATCGTTCAGTTGATGGGTGGTTGCCGTATGCTTCTGGTGCGTGAACCAGGCGCTGCCTATACTGAGGCCCAATGCGACCAACAACAGCAGCCCGATTACACCAACGCCGATACGTCGAAAAAGGGTTTTTGGCGAGCGGGTGTTGGTGTGCGCATTGGATGATGAGTGGGGCGGTGAGTTGATGCTTTTTTCGTGCTGCTCGTGCGTCAGGACAGTGCTGTTTTCGGAGTCGGTGACTGGGTTAGATTCGGTGTTATCGTGTGGGGTATTGCTCATGGTGTTCATCTATCCGTCTGTTTGCTCGCCAGTGGTTCAAGGTGTCAACAAGCGTGTTTGTGTCAGCTGTTGGAGCGATCACACAGTGGCGAAAGCCGGCTTGTTGAGCCAAGGTTGATTGCCGATAACCGACAACCAATAGCGGCGTATCGAGCCAGGTTGGGCTCGACCGCGACCCTTCAAAACGGGGGGGCGGTGTCGTAGGTCCCCACTGGCGAAGGCGTGATATTAAATTCTGCAGAATTTCCCCACTGGTGCAGGTATAGCAGTCGTAGGTTCTGTTCAGTGCCTTCGATAAGGTTGTCACAGTATAAGTAGGTGCGCGCCGCCTGTATACATCGAGTGATAGAATGCGGTGTCCACGTGCTTGCAGTGTTTCGTGCAAGGTTTGTCTGCCCTCAGCGCCGCGCAGAATCACGATGTTTTGTGCGGGTGCGGTGTCCGACAAAGTTGGGCTTGTCAGTAAGGTTTCTGACGTTAATCCGTGAGTCGGCGGATTGCTCGCGGTGATGCCGTGTGCGTTGAGTGCACGGGTTGTCGCTGGGCCAATGGATAGCCATATACTGCGTGTCAGCACCTGTGGAGCGTGTTGTGATATCCAGGGTATGCCAAAGTGTACGGCGCGTGGACTGACCACGATAATTTGATCCGCGCGAGCCACGGCCTGGATTAACGTTTCGCCGGAGAGGGGGGTGTGCTGTGCATCGAACGCGTGAGGAGGACGCTCCACGTCAAAGGTAATCAGGGGGAGAGCTGTGGGTACCCAGTTGTGGGATTTCAATGCGTTACACAAGTGGGTGTTATCCGGCTCAGGACGAATTACCAGTACGTGCAAGGCTTCAGCAACGCGATGGCCGAGTGCCTCTGCGTTGAGAAGATCCACAGTGCTCGTGCTGTCCGTGACGTGTAAGACCTCGCTGCCATCTGGTTTGGCGACTAGTCCAGTCAATGATAAGCCCAAGTTGTTAGTCGGCGAGTAGCTCAGGCTGGCGAGGCCGGCAATTGGCACTTGGCAGCTGCCATTCAAGCGAGCGTTCATGGCGCGCTCAGCGGTAATGCACCAAGCGCTTGGTTCGTGATGTAATCCGTGAATGCGTGCGCGGGTTGCTGCATCATCCGTGCGAATTTGCAAACCCAATGCACCTTGGCCTACAGCGGGTAAGATGACGGCGTGGTCAATGATTTCTCGGATGCGATGCTTCCAGCCCAGACGTTCCAATCCAGCGCTTGCTAAAATGATCGCGTCGAACGCACCGGACTCCAGTTTGGCCATGCGCGTGTTCAAGTTACCGCGCAGCGGCTGAATACACAGATCATTGCGCCAAGCTAACAGTTGTGCCTGGCGGCGCAAGCTGGACGTGCCCACCACGGCTCCAACGGGAAGATCGGCTAGTCGCGCATATTGTGGACTGACAAACGCATCGGAGGGATTAGCGCGTTCGCATACACCGGCGAGTGACAAGGATTCAATCATGTGATGTGGTACGTCTTTTAAGGAGTGCACGGCTAAGTCAGCTTCATGGTTGAGCAAAGCATGCTCGAGTTCTTTAATGAAAAGACCCTTCCCGCCGATTTTAGCGAGTGATTTGTCGAGTACGCGATCGCCTTCGGTGGTGAAACCACAGATTTCAACGGTTAAATCCGAATGAATGGCGAGTAAGCGATCTTTGACGAATTCGGCTTGCCACAGTGCTAAAGGGCTTTCTCGAGTGGCGATCCGTAACAATGATTTTGGCATAGTATCCTTCTTTGCGTTTTTGGCTTTTGCGCTCTTGGCGTTATGAGTATTTTTTTGAGCTTAGCGTCGTGTGGAGCGGTCTGTTTGTTGTGGTTGCTGACAACTCTGATAACTGTAGCAGGACGCCAGCTTTGAGGAAAGCCGTCGGGAGAGCGAGCGGGCTGCTCGTTCGACCGTGCGTCGTGTCGCATCATAGGCTGGCCAGTAGTTTTCGAACGTGAGCGGCGTGGCGCCGAGAAACCGGTAGGCGTTCTTCAATGCCACTCAGTCGAATATGGTAATGCCCAGCCGTTACCAGTTCCAAACCTTCGATGTATTTGATCGCGACTAAGGCGTTTCGATGAATGCGAATAAATGAATCCGAAAAATCGGCTTCGTAGTCTTTGAGCGCTTCATCGACCAAAACTTCGCCTCTGCTGTGTCGAATCACCACGTACTTATGATCCGCTTTGAAGTAGCGAATATCGATAACGGGAATCAGCTCAATGCCGCGATGCGTTCTGGCACTGATGTGTGAGCGTTTTTGATTGGGCTCGTTACTGAGTTTACCCAAATCGGTGCTGAGTAACTCCAGCTGCGGTTTTGTTAAGCGTTTACAGTCTTCCAAAGCGTTTTCAAGTTTCTCCAGTTTGACGGGTTTCAGTAAATACGCGATGGCCTTCACGTTGAAAGCTTCAACGGCGTATTCGTTGTAGGCCGTACAAAATAAAATGGCCGGTGGATTGGAAAGCTTTGAGATGTGGTTCGCGGCTTCCAGTCCGGTTAGACCTGGCATTTGAATGTCGATAATCAACGCATCGGGTTCCACCTGGCGCGTCATTTCTAAGGCTTCCAATCCGTTTCCCGCTTCGCCGACGATCTCGTAACGGCCAATTCGATCGATCAATCGTTTGAGTCGATCGCGTGCTAGGGGTTCATCGTCACAAATCAACACTTTCATGATGTCTCTTTATACTTGATTCGGATAAAACGCGAATGAGCTTTTGTGTTTCTAAAGCGTTAACAAATTTGTAGCAGGCTCTGTGATGAGTGCTTGTGCTAAGGCAACGCTGAACACTGTCATTTTAGTTTAGAGGTTTTTGATGGTTTGATCGTCAAAACTGAACGTGGGCAGCATGTGGAAATGGCGATTGAATGAAACAGCTTGCTGTTTTGGAAGGCGTTTGACGGAGATCGGGTATCGTTTGATACCCGTTAACTTTGTAGATGTTAATATTTCCGTTAGATGAAGGCCGGCATTTTTTCGATCTGATGCGCTATTAGTATAAGGCGATGGAGGCGATGGCAGCCATACTCAACAGTACTGCTGGCAAGATTAAGCCCCCCATGAAACCCGCTACGGCTGCTGATTTAAGCGGTACGTCTGGATGATTCAATACCAAATTGCCTAGGACAGAGTGGAGGCTTTCGAATCCGATCATAGTCGTCATGCTTAGCACGCCAGCAATCCCGAGGGATGGCATTTTTTTGTGCATGAGTCCGAGTAAGATAGGAATGGTGACAATTGATGAGCCTGCGAGCGTTTCTAATGTGATGGGACCGATGGGAGCGGGGTGATATTTTTTCGAATGCTTCAACATGGCGCTGCCACAAGCACCGGCAGCAGCACTGAGAGCAATGCGTGCGGTGTACAGCGTGGAAAGTGTTCCGATGGTACGCCAGGGACTTGCTGTGAGCTCTGTGATGTTCGAACGGGTGTTTGATGAAGCGTTCAACGACGCTGGCGATGTGGGTCTTTCCTGTGCCTCAATGTGTTCTAGCCGTTGATTCAGTCCGTGCGGTTGGCGGCATTCTGGGCATGATCCACTCAGTTGATTGTTACTTGTTAACCAACGGGATATGCATTCCGTGTGAAAAGTATGGGCGCACTGCAGCTCTGTCAAAGCGCTGCTCTTATCGTCTTTGAGGTCTAAGCAGATTGCACAATTGTTCGGAGTCGATGGCTGCGAGGTGTTTAATTCAACGGCACCGTTTTGTGTTTTTGCAGAAGCGTAACTGGAAGGTGATGTATGAGTGTCCAAAGATAAATTCCTTTTTCATGTTATTATGATATCTGCTTGCGTAACGCTACGATATTTTGTAAGAAAAAGTAAAGTAAATTTTGAATGTATTGACAAGCGTAAAGTCGTCGTCAATGCACCGATACTTGTTTAGAGGTGAATTCCAGTAGTGTAATCAATTTTTGTAAGCGGTGACCCATATCAGAGCTGGTTTTTAATTGTTCAACCATGCTTTGAGTTGCGCTTTGAATTTTTTGGACATCATTAAGTACTTCATCGGTGGTTGAACTTTGTTGGTCCGATATACGAGATATGCTTTCATTGGCATCGGCTATTTGTGAGATAGTTTGCTGGATGGCGTCCAGCGCATCACGTGTTTCATTGGCTTCGTCCACACATTGTTCAACCTGTCCAGCGCTGTCGCTCATGTGCGCTACCGAGGTTTCCATTGCGATCAACAAGTGGTCCATTGTGATTTGAATTTGATTGGTGCTGGTTTCTACACGTTGAGCGAGTGTGCGCACCTCATCTGCGACGACAGCAAAACCACGACCTTGTTCACCGGCGCGCGCTGCCTCTATGGCTGCATTGAGTGCTAACAAGTTGGTTTGTTTAGCAATATCTCGAATTTCAGCTAACGTTATAGTGATGCTTTTGCTGTGCTTGGCTAGGGTGCTCACATTGTCTGTTGCCGTTTTGATGGTGCCGGCCAGTGTTTCCACGGAGCCCGTGCTTTGCACAACCTGCTGGCAGCCTTGTGTTGCGGCTGCGCGTGCGTGTGCGGAGAGAGTGTGTGCGTGTTTGGCTTGTGTGGCGATGCCTTGAAAGCTGTGTAACATGTCGGAAATGCGTTGTGCTGAACGCGCGGTCCCTTGCTGTTGTTGATGTAAATCATCACGACGACTGTCGGCTTCGCTTGTCAGCATGTGAACTTCAGTGTGTAATTGATTGATGGCATTTTTCATGCTTTGCATTACGGTGGCGGTGCGTTCTTGCATCGCATTGAACGCCAGGCTTATTTCGCCAATTTCATCACTAGAGTTGACATTTGCTCGTATGGTTAAATCCCCCGTGGCTTGCACGTTGACCATCGTATCTTTTAATTCTTGGACGTTTTGTTCAATAAAACGGATGAGAAATTGCGATCCAATCATTTCGATGATCATGAGCACGCAGACGACGATGGCAAACTCGACGGCATAGTTGAACAGCGTATCGAAGAAGTCGAGCTGCTGAATGTTGGCAATCCGAAACAGGGCATAGAGAACCACTTGGCACAGGGTGATCAACACCAGGCCATTTAATAGCCAAAATTTATATTTTAAGCGGATATTCTTCACGACCGATTTCACCTGGACATTACGAGCCAATCGGAAAGGGATTGATTAATACTATAGCACTAATATTCATTTGCGATTTTTAGGCGATGCGGCAAGCAGGTCGAGCGCAGTGCGGCTCGTGTGTGATTTTAGTTTATTGTTGTCGTGACGGGGTGATCAAAATTGACATCAAGGCGTCGAGTTTTGCTGTAAGCCTGGGCGCTTGGGTAATAAGCCGCTTCGTTAATAAATACCGGATAGCACGGCTCCCCGTCGTAGCATGTGGATTCGCCGGTAAAATGATAAAATTCGGGCATTCCTGGTTCGAGCAGTTGGTAATCACAATCTTGTAATGCGGGGTGCACCATGCCTTGAATCGCGCCGTCTGAATGTTGTGGTAAAAACCGGGTGTCGTACGCTTGATAAACGGGTAATGTCCAGTCGGCTGGGTTTGAGTTGCTGAGCTGTGAATGAGGCAAATGGGCGCGCATAAGGTTGTATTCGTGAATGGCGTCCAGCGTGGCGTGAATGGCGGCAAGCATTTGTATATACGGTTGCGCTTTCAGCAGACCTTGTGCAATGGGCCCTACCTCGATGAGGAGACTTTGAGGAGCGCAACTTATTAAATAATGACTGTTGGTGAGATCCGCATGAAGCGGTTCATGCATAAAGTGCGCCGCGTCCACGTGTTTGGCGACGTGTTGTAATAAGCGATGCATTAAATGATTCGTTTGCGTGAAAATAAGGCTGACCCCCATGTTTGCTGTGCTGGTGTGTAAGTCGATGATGAAATCTGTGGCGGGTTCGGTGTCGCACAAGGTGTGTTTGAGGTCGTGAGCACGTTGTATTTCCACTGAGTGTGATTGAGGCGCGTTTTCGAGTATGGCAGCGGAAAAACAGCGGTTGAGGTCTTTGTCGATAAAGCGCCGATTGGCTTGAATGGCTGCTGGGTTGCCCAATAGTAAATGGGTCTGAAAGCTATCACGGTGTACGTATTCGGGGTGTTGTTGGCAGTGCTGAATACAATGGACGCCCGTTATTTCGTTACCATGTGTGCCGCCAACGATGGTGACGTGTTTTATGCGTGCGTGTGGCGCTGTTACTGTCATGAATGGAATCCTAAACGTTCAAGTAAACCCACATTAAGCATACGCGATGAGAGCAATCGTAGCGATGATTGCTTAAAGCGGTATGGAAGGCGCATCACCAATGTAAAGACCATCTTCGCGGGCTTCACAGGGCACGGGTAATAAATATTTACCCGTACACGGTCCCGCGAGACATTGGCCCGTGTGGATGTCAAACAGTGCGCCATGATTGGCACACAGTATGTAGTCGTGGCTGCAATTGAGAAACTGATCGGTTTCGTAGTTTAGGGTAATGCAAAGATGGGGGCACCAATTGACGTATGCGTGAAAGGTATCATTTTGTCGCACTACAAAGATGGGCGCGTTTCCCAAGCGAAAGCCTCGACTGCTGTTCTCGGCAATGGCATCCAGCGCGCACAATCTTTGCGTGGGCTCTTTTTTAGGTATGAGTTCTTTCTTAGGCATGAGTTCTTTCTTGGGGGTAGGTTCCTTCTGAGTCATGCGTTTCTCCTGGACGGATCAGTCTGCTTCGATCTAAAGGGTGCTGGCTTGTGCTTGTACCTGGGTGGTGAGCCACGTTTTCAGAATGGCTTGTTGCGCGTCTAGGCTGAGGCGCGCTCCAAAAGTTTTGACCAACTCGGCTGAGGCGGCGATGGCGAGATTGCCGGCGCTCAGGTAGTCATGCCCATGCGTGATGGCGTAGAGAAAAGCACCCGCAAACATGTCGCCAGCGCCAACTGTGTCCGTGGCGCGCACTGGGTTGCCGGGCAGTGTGGTGCATCGCTGGCCGTCGTAGATCAGTGCGCCGCGAGCTCCCAAGGTAATGACAAAGGTGTCTGCTCGTGTTTTGAGCGCTTCAACAGCCTGTTGCAACGTGGTGCAAGTTGCCCACTGTAAGGCTTCTTGTTCGTTGCAAAACAAGAGATCCAGGTGGTCTCCCGCCATTTCACTCAATCCGTCGCGAAAAAAATTCACCATGTTGGGATCGGAGAAGGTCATGGCCACGCGTGTGTTTTTGGCGTGCGCGAGAGCATGGGTTTGAATGGCGGCGTCGCGCCCGGTCGGTGAGGTCACCAAATAGCCTTCCAGATAGACAAAATCCGCTGCTTCAATGGCAGAGGTGTTCAGCTCTTTGGTAGAAATATACTCTGAAATACCTAAGTATGTGTGCAGAGTGCGATCAGCGTCATCGGTTACCATCACCAGACATTTACCGGTTGCAGCGGTCGTGTCGAGTTGATCTAGCTGTAAATTGCTGTGGACGCCGGTATGGTGCAAATCTGATGCAAAAAAGCGCCCAGCCTCATCGTCAGCGACTTTGCATGTGAAATATCCTTGGCCGCCAAATTGTTGAAGCGCAATGACGGTGTTGGCGGCGGAGCCGCCGCAGCTGCGTTTGACAGGTTGAGCGCGCAGCGCGGCGATGGTGTTTTCTTGAGCGTCTGCGTTGATCAGTGTCGTAAGGCCTTTGTCGATGCCATGGGCTTGTAGAAATGTTTCATCAACGGTGTATTCCAGATCAACTAAGGCGTTTCCAATGGCATAGACGTGATACTTCATAGTAAAACGATTCCTTCAAGGTACTTGTTTGGAGCGTGTAGTGATTTTTGAAGAACTTAGGGCGTGCTCCTTGGTTTGATCATGAAGGATTGTGGCCAAGGAGGGCGCTTGAATTGCCACCGAGTGTTGTCAAATGGACGATGACTAAAGGGGTGGTGAAACTGATAGGAAAAAGGGTGCGAAGTTTGTGTTCAAGCGCAAAAAGGAATCTCGAATAAAGAACCAGACCGATAGGCGATCTGTGTGGCGACACGTGTTGGCTTGTGTTGTTTTATGCTTTGCTGTGGGCATGATTTTGTTCGTTGGGCTTTTGTTGTATCTGGACGTGCAAGTTTTGGCACGTTTTTCCGGTGATGAAAAATGGCGTGTTCCGGGCAAAGTGTATGCGCGTGCTTTGGAAATGTATTCCGGCGCTCTGCTCAGTAAAGAGATGCTGCATGCCGAGTTGGAATTATTGCGGTATGAGCGGGTGTCGCAAAAACCGTCCCGCCCGGGCACGTATCGGATCCGAAAAGACCGCATAGATTTGGTTACGCGCGGCTTTCAATTTTGGGATGGGGTGGAACCTCAAGCGGAGGCCGAAGTGGTTTTTCGAGGTGCTTATGTGAGCGCTTTGCAGAATGGCCGTGGTGAACCTCAAGCTATCGTGCGTTTGGAACCCGCTTTGATCGGTGGGTTTTTCCCTGAGCATCGGGAAGATCGATTGTTGATTGCCTTGTCGGATACGCCACAGGTTTTGCTGGATGCGCTCATGTTGGTGGAAGATCGCCGCTTTTATTCCCATTGGGGAGTCTCGTTACGAGGCATGGCGCGTGCGTTCTTGGTGAATATGCAGCAAGGACGGGTTACGCAAGGGGGGAGTACCCTAACGCAGCAATTGGTGAAGAATTATTTTCTGCACAGTGAACGAACGGTGTCGCGCAAAATAAAAGAAGTACTCATGGCGGTGTTGTTGGAGCTGCATTTCAGTAAAGAAGAGTTACTGGAAGCTTATCTGAATGAAGTGTATTTGGGGCAGGCGGGTTCGAGAGCGATTCACGGTTTTGGTCTAGCCAGTTATCACTATTTTGGTCGACCGCTGTCGTCGATTGATGTGGAGCAGTGGGCCCTGTTGGTGGCCTTGGTGAAAGGTCCTTCGTACTACGATCCGCGTCGGCATCCTGAACGTGCGCGAGCGCGACGTAATCAAGTGCTGGCGATGATGGCGGAAGCGGGATTGTTGAATTCAGAAGAACTGACTCGTATCGCTTCACGGCCACTCGGTGTGTTGCCGGGGACGCGCGATGCGGTAAATATGTATCCAGCTTTTATGGATTTGGTGCGTCGTCAATTGCAGCAGACGTATCCAGAAGACGTCCTCAGTTCTGAGGGTTTGATGATTTTTACCACCTTGGATCCGCAAGTGCAGGCTGTGGTGGAAAGAGAAGTTGCCCAGAGGGTGCCTGTGTTGGCGCGTTCGTCGCGTGGTGGCTCACGTGGCGCAGACGATGATTTACAGGCAGCGGTGGTGGTGTCCGCTCCCGAATCTGGCGAAGTATTGTCAGTGGTGGGGGGGACGGCGGTGAAAATGGCAGGATTCAATCGCGCTTTGGATGCCAAACGTCCTGTTGGATCAATTATTAAGCCGTTTGTATACATGGCTGCGTTGATGGAAGCCGATTATCGCTTGAATACAGTGATTTCTGATGGGCCCTTTCAGTTATCGCAAGCCAATGGGAAAGTCTGGAAACCGAAGAACTTTGATGAAATCAGTCATGGCGATGTGTTGTTACAAGAAGCATTGGTGAATTCCTACAACCAAGCGACAGCACGCTTGGCGATGGACGTGGGCATGGAAAAAGTGGTGCGCTTGTTGGATGTGATGGGCTTGGAACGACGTGTGCGTCCGTTGCCTGCGGTTGCGTTGGGCGCCTTGGATTTATCACCGTTTGAGGTCATGCAGTTGTACCAGACGCCGGCGCCCGTCACCTTTGAGATGAAACACGCATTGCGTACGGTGGTGGAGCGTGGCACCGCGCGTTCCTTGGGTTCGTATTGGACTCAAGCTCCCGTTATTGCAGGTAAAACAGGCACTACGGATGATTGGCGCGACAGTTGGTTTGCGGGGATGAGTGGCAATTACTTAGCTGTGGTGTGGGTCGGTCGTGATGACAACACGCCGGCTGGATTGACTGGAGCGCGAGGCGCTTTAAAAATTTGGGGGGGCGTGATGTCACAGCTACCTGTTCAAAGCTTACGCTTGCGCTTGCCGGAGGGTTATGAGTATGTTTGGGTGCATCCGTCTAATGGTGTTGTGGTTGAAGCCAATTGTGAGCATTCGGTGCGGGTGGCGATTCAATCGGAGTTTGTGCCGCAATGGCCTGGAAATTGTTGGGGGGAAACGTATCCGGAGCAGCGACAACCGAAACCGCATGAACTGAGACGGCGTGGTATATTGCGTTTGTGGCCGTGGTTGGATTGAGAGGATTGCCGCTGATTTTTTCTTTAAGG
>JARRRL010000030.1:38732-43446 GCA_037380725.1 Gammaproteobacteria bacterium
CGTGACGGTGTTTGTCATAAACGCTTCTGCGCGGTTTACCATGTCGCGGGAGCCAATAAAATAGGGCGTGCGTTGATGCAATTCTGTGGGCTCAATTTCAAGGATGCGTCGGTAGCCATCGCTGGCCTTTCCTCCGGCTTGTTCTATGAGAAAAGCCAGAGGATTGCACTCGTAGAGTAGGCGCAGTTTGCCATTTGGGTGATTACTATACGATGGGTAAATGTAAATGCCGCCTTTGATGAGATTGCGGTGAACATCCGATACCAGTGAGCCAATATAACGTAAGGTATAGGGGCGATTGGTTGCCGCATCGATTTCTTGGCAGTATTTGATATATTGCTTGACGCCCTTGGGAAAGTGGACGTAATTGCCCTCGTTGATGGAGTAAATGTTTCCGGTTGGGGGTGTTGTCATGTTTTCGTGTGACAGGTAAAACACGCCGATGGATGGGTCAAAGGTAAATGCATGCACGCCGTGCCCAGAAGTGTAAACCAAAACGGTTGATGAGCCGAACACAATATACCCGGCGGCAATTTGAGCGGTCCCCTTTTGTAAAAAATCCTCGCGAGTGACGGGGCTGTCAGGGGGTGATACGCGTTGATAAATAGAAAAAATCGTTCCAACTGCTACGTTGACATCGATATTGGAAGAACCGTCGACGGGGTCAATCAGTAAGACGTAATTGCTGCCAATGGCGTGTTGTTGCGTGAATTCAACGAAATCGTCTTCTTCTTCAGAAGCCAAACCGCAGACGTGCCCTCGGGCGCCCAATGCGGCTTTGAACTTTTCGTTGGCGTACACATCCAACTTCTGTTGCATCTCACCTTGTATGTTGTCGGCACCCGCAGAGCCGAGGATGTCAGCCAGACCCGCTTTGTTAATTTCGCGATGCACCAGCTTGGATGCCAATTTTATGGCATTGATAATTTTGCCGAGATCACCGGGTATTTCGGGGTAACGCAGCTGTTCTTGAATAATGAATTCGCCCAGTGTGATGAGGTCAGACATAACGTGGTATCGGCTCCCTGTGTTTTTAAGTTTGTACGGATTGCGCCTGATTCTCGCCTGTCCATGCTGTGAATACAAGTGGGGGTGTTTGTGATTGTACTGTCTTCCGTTCTTGCGGTGTTTCGCCTACCATGGCTGCTCACTGATGTCTGGCTGTACACTGGTTTTTGAATGTTTGCGGGTATTTTCGGCGTGGGGGTTTACGGCCTAGTGAAAGTGGGCTTTCGATGCTGAGATGCCGAGGAGGTTTCTATGCGGCAAGTGGGTAAAGAGCTTAAAAAGATTTGTAAAAATAGTCTGTCCATGCGGGTTGTTAATCGATTCACCTTGTTGAATCGATGGCGCGTGAAACGGCGATGGAATGATGTCCCGAGAATCATTACCCTTTGTGGGGTCTGGCCGATGCTTATATTTGGTGCTGTGACAATGAGCGCGTGCTCGACAACACCGAGTTTTGAAGCGCCTCAGCCCCCACCGTATCACCGTGAGCCACTGGGTCGCGCGTATCCGGCGCCTCATGATCGTGAGGTACTGCGTACGCCGGATGACTCCTCGGGGGTGGAGGTGATTCGGATACCAGAAGATCAGTCGTATCCCGATGAACCGGATTGGGTGGAGGAATCGGATTCGTCGGAAGCGGCGGACGACGATGCCGCGTTATATTCGGTCGAAGTACGATTATTAGCCGATGCAAAGCGGTATGTTAATACGGGTCGATTGCAGTTGGCGTCAGCGTCCATCGAGCGTGCGCTTCGTATTAATCCACATTCGTCTTTGGCGCTCTATGAGCTGGCTAAGATTCACATGGCGCAGTCGGAACCTCGAGACGCTGAGCAGCTGTTGTTGAAAGCCATTTCGGATGCACGATACGATGCGCGCAGCCGTGATAAAGCGTTTCAACGGCAAGTGTGGCAGTTGGTGTTGGAAGCAAGACGTGCTTTACGAGATGGGCCTGGCATTATCGAAGCGCAGGCTCGATTGAGGGGGCTGTGATGGCGGAATACATTTTTGTTTGATCAAAAAATAAAAAATCAAGACAAGAAGAGACGCACTTTGAAACAATTTTGTAAAATTGGATCAGACTTGTGTAAGTTTGTGTAGGGTAGACTGACTTGTGTAGCGTTGTGTAGAACGATGCAGAAAGCGCTTTGCAATGTGCCGCGGTTCACGTTAGCCTGCTATGGAGGACTTTCATTGTTACATGGGTTGTGCTGTAGTAGACTTGCTTTTTTATCTTGTTTGGGTCTTTTGGTATCGGTGAGACTAACTGAATCGAATCGAACTGGTTTGAGTGAGAACGATCATGACAACGACCATATCAGCGGTTTCAGGGGGGGCAGCCTCAGAGACTGAGCACGATGTTTCTTCTTCAGAGCGATCTACGCGCTCGTGTGCTCGAGATCGTGATAAAGATGATGTAGAAGATAACAATGGGATGCTCGTCAACGTTGAGGCGAAATTTGCTGCTCTGTTTCAGAATGGTTTTTTCAGTGCGACGCCCAGTATAGCCATGGACCCAGATGGAGCCGGCGGCGCATTGACCGCCGCACCGCAAACCGAATCCGCCAGTCAGATTCTCTTTCGTATGCACAATCAAGACACGATTTGCGGTTGAGGTGAGGCGGGTTGTGCTTGAATCGAGTTACTGCGCGGTCTGTAGTTGCCAATCAGGTAATCTGGCGGTATCCATCGATTGTGATGAAGGTTTGTTTTTGGCCCACAGTGCGTAACTGGTATTGTTTGGCCTGCCCCTAAATATTTCCGAAATAATTTGCGATGCTTCACGATCATCTGAAATAGCGAAGCCGCCATGCCTTTGATACGGTTTCATGTCAGAGAATATGTTACCGGTTCTTTCTAAGACATACACTGGATTGGTGTCGTTGTCGATGAATTCTTCGCCGTAGGGGTAGGAGTACGTTTGGGATGTGATGTTGGGGTGGCGTTCGTGGTCGTATCGGGAATACGGCTTATCCGTAAGTGTGTCTGGTAGTGTGTCTGATGAGTGTGTACACGAAAACAGCGTACGCAGTTTTAGTTTTATCAATTTAGACAATAATTTTTTGTTTATGGCAACCTGCAGCGGATGCGGTAAATGTTCGGATTCGTATTTGGTTTTCAAAGCCTGAGTTTGGCGCCTGGTGGATGCCGACATAACCCCTCCTTTGTGTTTAGGCAGCATGGTACTGGCCAGTAATCGGTGAGCCAGCTCTTCCAGCATGATCAGGGATTCTAGAGAATTGCTATTGCTAACCGCTACCCAGGTGTGGAAAAGATTAAGCGGACAGATGAAGTTTTTGTTGGTACTTGGGATGGGGGCGAATTTTTCAGTTGTGAGTGTAGCTAGTCTGGGATTGGTATCCATGCTTTTGCTGGTGCTGAGGGCGAGCTTTTTAGTCGTGGATGTGGCTAGTCTGAGGTCGGCATACACGCCGCCTTCCTGGTGTAATATCATAACGCGAGCGATGTCTGAGGCGGAATTTCCTTTGTTTCTGCTGATGGTTCTGTCCGTGTTCAGAAAATGCCACAGTATTTTTTGAGCGGGGCTGTGTGTTTCCAAATCACCAATGCTTTTTAATGTGATGTTTGGGTTTTGGGGTAGCGCCGATAAATCTCCAGCCGATGGGCTGGTGAAGCATCGGCTTTTTTGATAGAAATGTTCGAATTTATTGATGTTATCAACCCATAAGTTGATGGATAAACCTGCACGCTTACTTGCTGCTTCGGGGCTGACGCCGCGAGCGGAAAGTTGTACTACTTCTTGCAAATGTTGTTGGGAAGGCATGTGGGGGCCAGTCCAGATCAGTTGCAAGTGATTGGGTATTGCCATTGTGAGTAACTCCGCGATGTAGAAAGTATAGCGGTTTCCGTAGTTTGAATTTTAACCTCCCTTTATTTCGCCTAGTTGTATTTTAACCTGACAGTAAACAAGTGATCAATACTAAACCGTTTTATTCCGGAACGATATAGCAATAAAGATCCAGCGTTGATCATTATTTGGTCATTTATTGGTGTGTATACCTCTGAGGAGATGCGCGTTGGGAATCGGTGGCGTATCTCCCCATTATCGGACAGTTTTTAATTATCCAATCGTCTCCATAAAACTTTTATAGGTTTCTTCGCGCCAGTGGTCGTGACCTGCTTGATATCGCTGTTGCTCAAGTTAAAGAAAGACGCTTCTAATCCGCTGCCTCGTATGATAGCGCTGCCTCGAACAATTTCCGAGAGCATTACGCCACTGGCTGCGTAGGTCTTGCCATCGAGTGTGATTAAATCGCTGTCATTGATCTGGCCATCTTTATTGATGTCTATGTGTGATTTTTGGGGGTGTCCGCCATCTAAAGCGTTGAGGTAAGTGATAAAAGAGTTGCCGCCTGTTTCGCAAGGATCGGCATGGGGGCGAATGGATATGAATGAAACGTTTTCGTTGATCAGTCGTGGTTGAACACTCAATCGTTCCCCCGCTCCTGCGTTTAAATTGGGATCGACCAGATCGATATACCATCCCCATTGGCCGCTCGAACCATTGTGCCATTCAATGGGGTTGGCTGAAGAGAGTCGATATGACGATCCATCGGCACGGGTGCCTGCGTGTAGAAAGCGTTGCTGCAGTAACTGCGATCGCCCGCTGACGGGTTGTCCCTGATCCCACACCGCATAGAACGTATTGGCTGGGTCGCTCAAACTTACGGCGCGATCGTACCAG
>JARRRL010000031.1:0-13127 GCA_037380725.1 Gammaproteobacteria bacterium
GCAGGCGCATGACAAAGTCGGGGATGATGCGTTCGCTGTGGCTTTGCAGGAAGCGGGTAATGTGTTGTTGTTCGCGCGTTCACAGAGGCGAACGGAGAATCCGGGCGAGCAGATTTTTGCGGATCATCACAATCTGATTCAGCCTTATGAGCCCTTTGCGCGCGCGGCTTTGGATACGGCTCCGATGATTTTACCCGAAGTGTTGCCGTCTCATCCTCAGGTGAGTTGGTTTTTTGTGTGTCACCCCAGTTTGCAATATTACGTGACTTTACCGATGCGAGCGCACCAGTTGTTAGCCAATGAGCAAGGCGAGCCCGTGAAAAGCTGCTCTCTGGATGAGGCTCCCGATGATGTACAGGCGCGATCTCGCCTGTACAATTTTTATGGACCACCGCGTACTGTGTTTACCATCAACTACGCGAAGCTCTTGAAACACCCTGAGGACTTGGCGGATCGAATGCGTGGGGCCGTGGTCTTCGTGGGGTATTCGGCGCGCGAACAGCTCGATCAGCAAGATCGATTTTTTACGGTGTTCACCAATGCGGCCGGTCTTAGTCTCAGCGGTGTGGAATTGGCCGCCACGGCTTTTGCCAATTTGCAAGATCATTCTTGGTTGCGCCCCTTACCGTGGTATGGGACTTTGCTGGTGGTGGTGGGGTATGGGTTCGTTTGTTTTGTTTGTGCTCGGCGTTTTCCATTGGCCATGGCTGCGCTGCTCATTGGTGGTCTAGCGATGGTGAGCAGTATGATCTGTTTGTATTGTTTCACCCGTTACTATATCTGGTTACCCTGGTTCAATGGTGTTTTGGTACAAACGCCCTTGGCGATGATATTGGGGATCTGTTTGCGGGGTCAGGAACTGCACCGGCAAAAATCCATTCTGCAGCATACCTTTGGCAAATACATCCCAGCGAATGAAATCGATAGCTTGATCACGCGACAAGAATTGTCCGACACGCAAAATATTAACAACAGCCTGTGTTTGGTGACCGATGCGCAGGGTTATTCCAAGTTATCGGAATCCCTGTCGCCGATGGCTTTGTCTGAGCTGATGCAAGAATATTACGCTGCCGTCATTGAACCGATTCGCAATGGTGGGGGGTTCATTTCAGACGTGGCGGGAGATGGTGTGATTGCGTTGTGGTTCCATCAAGACCTTGAGAAAGCGTGGGTGCGCGTGATGGCGGTTATTGCGACTTTACTGCAATCTGTTGACCGCTTTAATGCGGCCCACCCGCATCAGGCCTTGCCCACGCGAGTGGGCGTACACGCGGGTGAAATTGCGCTGGGGCATTTTGGTGCAGCGGATCATTATGAATACCGTGCGATGGGTGATTTGATCAATTCAACATCGCGTTTGGAAGGTTTGAACAAGCAGATTGGCACTCGCATTCTGATCAGTGAAGATTGCTTGTTCAAACCAGATGACAGCGTGCGCTGTGTGGGCTGTTTCAAGTTTGTGGGTAAGGACATACCATTACGTCTGTATACGCTGGTGGAACAGGAGCCCATCGAATTGGTGCGTGGCTTCGCGGTGGCGTTGAACCACTTTGAATCGGGGCGATGTCAGCGAGCTGCACAGCAATTTTACGCGTTATCTCAGCGATTTCCCCAAGATGGTCCCAGTCGTTTTTTTGCCCGGTATTTGTGTGAGTCACGGGGTGAAGGCCTTGATCAACAGGAATACTGGCAAAAAGGCATTGTTTTTTGATCGGCTAAATGATCACTGTTACAATTCCGATGAGCATATCTCGTTTGTCTCAATCTGTGAAAAAATACCGTCAAGTTTATGTAATAAATCGCAATTATAGCTTGAAATGTACGAATAAATTCAGACAGAATGTTGCTAACATCTGGAGCATCTTGTGGAGAAGGGTCCCTCATGCCATGTTGCGTCAATTTAAGCGGGTTCTTATGACGCTTTACTTTATATAATTATATTATATGATTCTTTGATTTCTATGATAAGAAATGAAAACAAAGATGAAGAAAAAGGTAGATAAGAAGACACAATAGATAAAATGTAGGACAAATTTCGCCAAATATGTTGTGATTATTTTTATTGCTTATTTCGATAAGTCCTTGCTAGATAAATGTATTTACAAGGGATTCTTAGGGAAGATCGCGTTACAAGGGAGAGTTGTATTGGCCGGAAAATCAGTGAAAACGGCGTTACGTCTATCAAAAAGTCCTATGTCTTCATATTCTGTACGCCGATTTCGTTTTGCGGGGTGGCTGAAGTTGTGCTTGCCACTGTTGTGCTTACCACTGCTGTGCTTACCATTGTTGTGCTTACCAGCGTCGGCCCTGGCCTGCGCCGAATGGGTGGCAAAAGTGGTGGCGGTGGAAGGTTTGGCGCAGCGCAAGAAAAACGATCAACCGGAGTGGTTGCCTTTGCAGCGCGAGCAGATGTTGCATCGTGGTGAAAGCATACGTGTTGGTTCTGACAGCCGCGCCACATTGTATCTGTGCAACAACACGTTTATGAATGTCGATGCTGACAGTGTAATCCGGTTTTCCACGCCAACGAAGACTACCTTTTTTGGGCTTGAACTTAAACAAGGGATTGCACATTTTATCAGTCGGATTGTGAATCGATTTGAAGTCAACACCCCTTACATTAACGCGATGGTGGAAGGGACGGAATTTGTTGTCAAGGCTGCGGACACCGGTTCAGTGAGCGTGATAGAAGGCACCGTTGCGGCTTATAATGACATGGATCGCATTCAGCTTGAATCCGGTCAGCAAGCGGTGACAACGGGGCCTCAGCAGAAATTATCTCGAATCCACGTGCAGCCAGACGCTGTGGTGGCGTGGGCACTCTATTATCCAGCGGTTTTGTCCTTGGCGGAATTACCTGTGGAAACGGAATTCGATCGGAATCGAATTCAAACCGCAATTCAGGCGTTGCAGCAAAATCGAGTGGATCAGGCCTTGAGCATTTTGAGGGTCGATCACCCATCCAACAGTGTGCAGGTGGCGCGTGCTGCGCTATTGCTGCAATTAGGGCGTCTGTCGGAATTTGATCTTGTTGTGCAATCGGTGTTGCACGGATCAGAAAGTGGACGCGCTTACAGTCTGAAAGCCGTGGCTGAGGTTGTGCGCAACGATGTCGAAAACGGTCTGATCAGCGCAAAAGAGGCGGTCAAGCGTATACCAAATCTGGCGATTTCCTGGGTGAGCTTGTCTTACGCTCAGCAGGCAAATTTGCACTTGAATGATGCATTGGCGAGCGCCCGCAAGGCGACGGATGTGCAGCCGGACAGTGCGTTGGCTCATTTTCGTTTGAGTGAGCTGTATTTAATTCAGGGTGACGTGAATAAAGCGCGTGAGGTCTTGGAGGCCATTTCATTTGATGGGATTGGGGTTGATGGGACAGGCATAGACCGTGCAGCGCTCGAAGGCAGCAAAGGTTTTATTGCGTTGTTTCGTCTGAACTTGGACGCTGCTCAAGCGCATTTTCGCAAAGCATTGGATTTGGACGCCGCGAATCCCCAATACCATTTGGGTCTGGGCTTGGCTTTGTTGCGGAGTGGTCAATTGGCGCAAGGCCGCCGCGAAATCGAGTTTGCAGTGAGTTTGAACCCATTGAACAGCGTATTGCGTTCTTATGTGGGGCGTGCTTATTTCGAAGAGAAGCGGGATCGAGAAGCCATTAAGCAGTGGGAGTTGGCCAAGGCATTTGATCCCAATGATCCCACGCCTTATTTTTATACCGGTGTATATAAGCTGTTTGCTAATGATCCGGTGAGTGCGATCGACGAATTGGAGCGCTCGCGCGATCTGAATGACAAGCGTGCGATTTATCGTTCGGAAACGTTGCTGCAAAGTGATGCGTCATCGCGCAGCGCGACTTTGGCGCGTGCTTACAACGAAGTGGGTTATGATCAAGGCGTTTTGCTGAGCGCGTGGGACGCCATACGCCGTGATCCCACGAATGCCGAAGGATACCGTTTATTGGCTGATTACTATGCGGATGATCCGCGCTACGAATCCGCGCGCGTATCGGCGTTGCTTCAGTCACAGTTGTGGCAGTCCTTGAGTGCTTATCCTTTGCAACCTCAGTTGAATGAAGCGGGATTATCGGTGGTGGCGGGTGCGGGTCCGCAGCGACCCAGCCTGAATGAATATCATTCATTGTTCACCCAGGAAGGCGCATATGGCACGATGACCGGTTATGCGGGAAGCAATAATACGTGGGGGAATGATGCGGTAGGTTCGTTTTTGGCTGGACCGATAGCCGTTAGCTTAGGGCAGTTTCACTATGAGACAGATGGTTGGCGAGCGAATACAGAGCAAAATCAGGATATTTACAACGGTTTTTTTCAGTGGCAATTGAATCCTGCAACGGGGTTTCAATTTGAGTCTCGCTCGGTGTCAATGGACCGGGCTGATCTAGCGCCGACGATTGCAGTTACTCCAGACACGCTCACGCGACTCGATACGACTCGCAAGACCAATCGCGTGGGCATGAGGCATACTTTTAGTAATCACTCCGCATTTGCGATGTCAGCGGTGCATGTGGAATCGTTGGAATTGGAAACGGCATTTGATGCCTTGCGTGTGCCTGAACCCTCCAATTCAACGGTAACACAGAATTTGAATTTGGTGGACGTGCAGTGGCTTTCTTGCTGCCATGATACAAGTTGGATCCTTGGACTGAATGTGTATGAACAAGACAAACAGGAAGAGAATCATTCAGAACAAAGTCTTTTTGTTTTTGACCGTCTCACCAATTCAGAGCCCAATTCGGCTGCGGCGTATGTGAATTACTTCGGTGCTTTACGCCATAACGTGGATGCGAGTTTGGGTGTGGCCTATATGCAAACGGATTTAGACTCGGAATCAGAGGAAGTCGTGCAAACACTGGGTATTCCCTTGAGTCCGACGACGGGGTCGGTGTCGAATGTGCATCGTACCTGGTTGCCCAGTGTGGGCTTGTCTTACCGTCCGATTGAATTTTGGAGTGTTCGAGCCGCTTATTTTGAAACGATCTCGCGCGGTTTGGCGAGCCGCTATACGCTGGAGCCCAATAACCTATTTGGATTTAATCGGGTATATAATGATTCGATTGGAACGGAAGCTAAAAATTTTGGGTTTGCCAGTGATTGTCGGTTCAATGAGGATAAATGTGGTTTTGCTTACACTCGGCGCAACTTGCGCAAGCCCGTTGAAGGCGTGGACGACATCAGTGTTGTGCTCGAACGTGAAGATGTGGTCGACCTCTATTATGTTAACAGCAGGTTGAATAGCGTCGTGTTTTCCGCAAAAGGGCAGTGGGCTAGAAAACGCTTTAAAAATGAAGAATCGTTTCTCGCGGAAAATATTTCAGAGGTGGTGCTTTACCAACTTCCCTTGAAAATAATGTTTTACAACAAGAGCGGGTTTTTGTTTAATATAGAGCAGATTTTTTATGATCAGGACTTGGAAGTGATAGGGGCTTCTGAATCGTTGCATCGGACCACCTGGATAACGCAGGCTGAAGTCGGTTATCGCAACCGTTGGTGTGGGTGCAACGTCCGTGTTGGCGTGAACAATCTGTTTGATCAGGAGGAGGAGATTTTAAACTTCTCTGAACGGGAATTGGCTTTTTACCCAGGTCGTTTTTGGTATGGGTCGATATCAATATCGTTGTGAAATAAAAGGGTGTAAAAACTCAGTCGGTTAAAACTCAGTCAAATAAATAACGGGATAATAATGATGATTCAATTTACGGTGAGTTCGGTACAAAAGAAAATAGCGTTGCTCGTTGCATCGCTGGCCTTGACGGCGTGTCAAAGCCTTGATCTTGAGTCGAACAAGCCAGTCGGACAAAGTGGTCAGCCAGGCGATAAGTATGGCAAGCATGAGAAAATGGTTCCAGAAAAAATGCCTATGCTGCCATATACGATTAATTTTCGCGCTGATGGCGAGCCCGAAATAATAGCGGGTCCAGGTGCCAGAATTGTTGATATGGATCCTGCTAAGGATTTCCCAATACCCGCTAAGCTTAGAAAAGTCTCCACAGTGTCTTTTGTTACCTATGAAGGATCTTGTGAAGTGCTGTTGCTGATTGGGTCCGGTTATAAGAAGATTATAATTGAAGACGATAACGTGTGCGCTGCGATACAACCGTAAAACGATGCAGTGTACTTCTGTGCATCAACGTTTGTGAATGAGCGTTTGTGAATGAGCGTGTCCTGGTTCTTAATTTTCAATTGATGTAGGTAGGTGTTTTTTCCTTCCTGGTCGCATCTACTTGTTGCAGAGCGCTGCTCGGTGCAGTGCTCTGCACGCTTTTTGTTGCGTCCGTTCTGTTGTGTATATCCCGTTCTGTTGTGCATATGTAGTACGTGTTTGTCGGGAGCGTCTTGCTTGCGATACTGGTGCCATAGCCAGTATACTGCCGCCCATGCGAGTGTTCATAGCGGAAAAACCCAGTTTGGCCCGCGCGATTGCTGAGGCGTTGCCTGGTAAAGCGCATAAATCGGAAGGCCATTGGCTTTGTGGATCTGAGGATTGCGTCACCTGGTGTGTGGGGCATTTGTTGGAGCAAGCCGAACCCCACCAATACAACGCTGATTTCAAACGGTGGGCATTTGCTCACCTGCCAATTATACCCGATACATGGAAGTTGTGCCCCAAGTCTCAGACCAAAGCGCAATTACGAATAATCCGCCAATTGTTAGCGCGTGCCTCTTGTATCGTGCACGCGGGAGATCCGGATCGAGAGGGTCAGTTGTTGGTGGATGAGGTGTTGCACTACTGTGGTGTGCTGGAACGCAAGCGTGCAATACGTGTACAGCGTTGTTTGATCAGTGATCTTAATCCCGATGCGGTGCGCCGAGCGTTGGCGCATTTAGAGCCAAACGCGGCATACGCTAATCTGTCTCGATCTGCGTTGGGTCGCGCGCGCGCGGATTGGCTTTACGGTATAAATATGACACGCGCCTTTACCTTACAAGGACGACGGGTAGGCTATAGCGGTGTGTTATCCGTTGGGCGGGTGCAGACGCCTGTACTGGGATTGGTGGTGCGGCGAGATCGTGACATTGCGGCGTTTCAGCCCAAACCGTTTTATCAGGTGTTGGCGCATGTAGTGGGTATTCGAGATGGTGTGGGTGTTCAAGATGAAGCGGCTGTTCAAGATGGAGCAGGTGTTCAGAGTGCAGCATCCGTAGCGCCCTTGATGATTCCTCAGACGGCTTTTACGGCGCGCTGGATACCGAGTAAGGCGTGCGAAGATCACCAAGATGAAGAAGGTCGTGTGTTGAATCGAGCGCTGGCCGAGCATGTGCTGCGTCAGATTCAGTGTAAAGTGGGTGTGATCAAAACGGTGGAGCGGAAAAAACGATCGGAGGCGCCTCCGCTGACGTTTAACTTGTCTGCGCTGCAAGTGGAAGCTGGGATACGCTATGGGCTGAGCGCTCAGCGGGTGCTCGATCTGTGTCAGAGTCTGTATGAACAACACAAATTAATCACGTATCCGCGCAGTGATTGTCGCTATTTGCCCGAGGGGCATTTTGCGCAGGCTCCAAAGGTGGTGGTTGCGATCACGGCGCATTTTACAGAAATTCAAAACCGTTTGCAGCACAATACGCCGGGTGAAAAACCGTTTGTGCGTGGTGTGGGCGATGTGGCTCCGATTGAGGCGGTGCAAGCGCTGCTGGCGGGCGTGGAGACGACGCGACGCAGTGCGGTGTGGAATGATCAGAAAATCGGGGCGCATCACGCGATCATTCCAACGGGACGTGCTTCAGGTGCTGCGCGCTTGTCTCAGGATGAACTGCGAGTTTATGAGTTAATTGCTCGCCAGTATTTGTTGCAGTTTTACCCGCGTTATCAAACGTGGGAAACCCGCATAGTCGTGGAGATTGCGGGCGGTAATTTTGAGGCCAAAGGTTTAATCATCATTGATCTGGGTTGGCGTGCGGTGAGTCGACAGGGCGTGCCGGCGGAAAACGTGTTGCCTGATGTGAAGTCGGGTCAACGCGTGTGGTGTCAATCGGGTGAGGTGCTTGAAAAAATGACAACGCCACCGCTGCCCTTTACGGACGCGATGCTGATACGCGCGATGTCGGGCATTGCACGTTATGTGCAAACACCGCAGATTCGAAAAATACTGCGAGAGACCGATGGCTTGGGCACGGAGGCCACGCGAGCAGGCATTGTGGAGTTGTTGATCCGTCGGGGGTTTTTGGTTCGCTCGGGTCGTCAGATTCGCAGTACGGCGGCGGGTGGCGCGTTGATTGACGCCTTGCCCACGTCGGCGACGTTGCCTGATATGACGGCGCAGTGGGAGTCACAGTTGGACATGATCGCGCAGGGATCAGCGACGTATGCTGATTTTATGCGTCCGTTATTGGTAGCACTGAGGCAGCTGATGGAACAGGTGTGCGGAACACTGCCTGTTCCGTTGAAAGCATTGGCGAATATGTCTGCGCCGAGTGAGACCGCATCGCTTCGAAAATCGCCTGCACGTGGCCAATCACAGCGTCGTCGCTCGGCGCGGCCAAAAGCAGTCAAGCAGCAGTAATCAATCGCTCATAAAATTGATCAATGATAGGAGGAGTGTGGTGAAACCGTTTACGTGTACCAGTATGCGTTACGATGGGCAGTGTTTTTGGTTGTTGGATCAAACCTTGCTCCCGCACACCGTACGCTGGAATGTGTGCGAAGACGTGGCCACATTGGTGGGAATGATTCAGCGCTTACAGGTTCGCGGCGCACCGTTGATTGGTTTAAGTGCCGTTGTGTTACTGGCGCTTTTGGCGGAACGGGGAAAGGCCTTGACGTCATTACGTGAATCGGCGGAGGTGTTGCGGGCGTCTCGACCCACAGCGGTTAATTTACGTAATAATTTGGAAACGTTATTAGCCAACGATGCCGTGACGGGTGAAGCACCAACGGCTGACTGTTTGATTGCACGCGCCGAACACTTAATTGCGGAAGACAAGGCTTTGTGCGCGCGTTTGAGTGAGCACGGTTGTGCGTTGTTGCCGGAAGGGGCGCGTGTCTTGACGCATTGCAATACAGGTGGTCTGGCGACGGCGGGTTCGGGTACGGCGCTGGGGCTTATTCTTGCCGCGCATCGGTGTGGTCGTTTGAAAAAAGTCTGGGTTGATGAGACGCGACCCTTATTACAAGGCGCTCGTTTGACGGCTTGGGAGTTGGGAGAGGCGAAGGTGCCGTACACCTTGATTTCCGATAGCATGGCGGCGTGGGTCATGCAGTGTGGTGAAGTCGATGCAGTGGTGGTGGGGGCTGATCGGATTGCGGTAAATGGGGATTTTGCGAATAAAGTGGGTACTTACGGCTTAGCCATTTGTGCGCGTTACCATAATATTCCGTTCTATGTGGTGGCACCGTATACAACGATCGATTTATCGTGCCCGAATGGTGCGGCCATTCCCATTGAGGAGCGTGACGCGGGGGAAGTGCGCGGTGTGATGGGGCGTGAAGGAGCTTATGTGTGGGCGCCCGAGTCTGCGCCGGTCTATAACCCCGCGTTTGATGTAACACCCGCGAATTTGGTGACGCGCTGGGTACTGGATTCGGGGCATTTTGACCAGTCTGAGTTGAGGAATTGTATTAAATTAGAAATGAATTGAGTGGATTATAAATTAAATAGTGCCTGAACGAAAACCCCATTTTCCGAAAAGCAGAATGTCGACCAAAAAGATTACAGCAGGTTTACTTTTGATCTATTTTTGATACAATGCTCCGGTCAAAAATTAGCGCATTTGGGGTAAAGTCAGCATGGATAATTCTATTAGTCATTTGAGCATAAGTACACCTGTCGCCAATCACACCATTCCCTCACGAGCTTATGCCCCTGTAGAGCTTCCCCCGGAAATTTGGCGTGAGATAGCCGCTGTAGCGAGTGCTGATTCAGTACTAACGCTGCGGCAAATTTCACGTGAATTGCGCTCAGCCGTTGGCCATCTTGATCAAGCGGATTTGAATCGAATTAATGAACATCCTAATTCAACCGTGGTTATTTATCAGTCCGGTGATGCTGTGCGCTCTGTTACAAGAGATCCGAGAATTCAACGTGCAATGGCCGGAGCTGAAAATATATCACCAGCACTGCAAGAGTTTTTTGCGCAGAGTAATAATGATGATGTTCGATGGCACTTGGCGAGCAATCCCAGCCTGAGCTCTGATGCGGCGCAGCAGATTCTGGCGCAGGATCAGGACGAATGGATTCGAATGGACTTGGCGAGCAATCCCAGCCTGAGCTCTGATATGGCGCAGCAGACTCTGGCGCAGGATCAGAACGAATGGATTCGAATGGCCTTGGCGGGCAATCGTAGCCTGACCTCTGATGCTCGGCAGGAGGCACTGGCGCAGGATCAGGACGAATGGGTTCGAAGTCGCTTGGCGTTCAACCCCAGCTTGAGCTCTGAGGCGGCGCAGCAGACACTGGCGCAGGATCAGAACGCAGAGATTCGAGCGGCCTTGGCGAATAACCCCAGCCTGACCTCTGATGCTCGGCAGAAGGCACTGGCGCAGGATCAGGACGAATGGGTTCGAAGTAACTTGGCGTTCAACCCAAGCCTGAGCTCTGATGCGGCGCAGCAGACATTGGCGCAGGATCAGAACACATCTGTTCGAAGGGACTTGGCTCGCAACCCAAGCCTGAGCTCTGAGGCGGCGCAGCAGATATTGGCGCAGGATCAGGACGAATGGGTTCGGAGGGACTTGGCGCGCAACCCACGCCTGACCTCGACCGTGCAGCAGACTCTGGCGCAGGATCAGGACGAATGGGTTCGAAGTAACTTGGCGGGCAACCCCTGCCTGACTTCTGACGCTTGGCAGGAGAGGCTGGCTCAGGATCAGAACGCATGGGTTCGAGAGGCCTTGGCACGCAACCGTAGCCTGACCTCTGAAGCACGGCAGAAGAGACTGGCTCGAGATCAGAACACAGAGGTTCGAAGGGACTTGGCGCGCAATCCCAGCCTGACCTCGACTGTGCAGCAGATATTGGCGCAGGATCAGGATGTAAGTGTTCAAAGATTATTGAGGAAAACTTTTCCGACTGGCCGCTAGAACGCGAGAAATTTTAAGCCTTATCGTGGCAACAGCCTTTGCGTTGTCTCTGACATATATCAATTTCAAAAAGACCGCAAAATGAGTGTGCGCCCCTTCCATCTTTATACTCCATCGACCTCATAAAAAACTAATCGGCACAAGGTGACTAAAAGGGCGATCAGAAGGATTACAACAGATTTACTTTTGATTTATTGTTGATAGAATGCTCCGATCAAAAATGAGCGCGTTTGGGGAAAAGTCAGTATGGGTAATTGTATCAGCTGTATCAGTCATTCGAGCGTAAGCGCACCTGTCGCCCACACCATTCCCCCACGAACTTCTGCCCCTGTAGAGCTTCCCTGGGAAATTTGGCGTGAGATAGCCGCTGTAGCGAGTGCTGATTCAGTAGTGACGCTGCGGCATATTTCACGTGATTTGCGCTCAGCCATTGATAGTCTTGATCAAGCGAATTTGCATCAAATTAATCGACATTCAGATTCAACCGTAAATCTTTATCAGTCCGATGATAGAGTGCGCTCTGTCACAAAAGATCCGAAAACTCAAGGTGCAATGGCTAGAGATGAAAATATATCACCAGCACTGCAAGAGTTTTTTGCGCATAGTAATGATGCTCATGTTCGAAGGCGCTTGGCGTGCAATCCCAGCCTGAGCTCTGAGGCGGCGCAGCAAACACTGGCGCAGGATCAGCGCGATTGGATTCGAAGGGACTTGGCGCGCAATCCCAGCCTGAGCTCTGAAGCAGCGCAGAAGACACTGGTACAGGATCAGTACGAATGGGTTCGAGAGGCCTTGGCGGGCAACCCCTGCCTGACCTCGACTGTGCAGCAGACTCTGGCTCAGGATCAGCACGAATGGGTTCGAAGAGCCTTGGTGCGTAACCCCAGTCTGACTTCTGAGGCAGCGCAACAGACACTGGCGCAGGATCAGTGCGAATGGGTTCGAGAAGCCTTGGCGGGCAACCCCTGCCTGACCTCGACTGTGCAACAGACTCTGGCTCAGGATCCGAACAGACGTGTTCGAGCGGCCTTGGCGCGCAACCCCAGCCTGAGCTCTGAGGCGATACTGGAGAGACAAACTCGTAATTTGAACAGATGTATTCGAATGTTTTTGAGACAAACTATCTCGGCTGACCGCTAGAACGCGCTAAATTTTAGCTCAGCACGTAATTTAGCAGTAGAAATTGACATAACCCTAGCTTATGTCAATTCAGTGAGGAGGAGCGAATGTTCCTCACTCGACACTTTCAGCCTTATGGCTAAACCGACACCACTTGCTTTTGAGCGGGTTTTGATCCAAATCCTCTGTGATGCTGGCAAGGCGGGCTCTGTAGCGGTGATATAGGGGAAATAGGTGCGTTTATCCCCATTCATCAGCGATAAGAGTTGTTATCGTGGGTTGAGCCTTAAATCTGAGGAATTACCAACGCTAACTCACGCAAGCTTATCGAAACACCATAAAATTCTTTTGATCTCAATCTAGGTCAGCAATATCGCCTTCAAACTGATCAGAGTCAGGACTTGGCAACAGTCTTTGCGTTGTCTCTGACATACGTCAATTTCAAAAAGACCGCAAAATTAATGTGCGTCCCTTCCCGCTTTTACCCCATCGACCTCATAAAAAACTAAGCGCCACCACAGGGTGGCTAAAAGGACGACCAGAAAGATTACAACAGATTTACTTTTGATTTATTGTTGATAGAATGCTCCAATCAAAAATGAGCGCGTTTGGGGGAAAGTCAGTATGGGTAATTGTATCAGTCATGCGAGCGTAAGCTCACCTGTCGCCCACAGCATCCCCCCACGAACTTCTGCCCCTGTAGAGCTTCCCTGGGAAATTTGGCGTGAGATAGCCGCTGTAGCGAGTGCTGATTCAGTACTGACGCTGCGGCAAATTTCACGTGATTTGCGCTCAGCCGTTGATAGTCTTGATCAAGCGAATTTGAATCAAATTAATCAAGATACTCATTCAACCGTGGTTCTTTATCAGTCCGATGATGGTGTGCGCTCTGTCACAAGAGATCCGGCAACTCAAGGTGCAATGGCTAGAGATGAAAATATATCACCAGCACTGCAAGAGTTTTTTGCGCATAGTAA
>JARRRL010000032.1:0-13122 GCA_037380725.1 Gammaproteobacteria bacterium
ATTTCACCGTGCGGATTGGGAACTGGGAATGCAGACATTCCCTATAAGCATCCATTTTGCTGAATGAAATGCCTTTTGTCTCCAGTTTCAGCAGATTCAGATAGCACCCAATGTTGCTTCTGACCTCATCTTCGTTCCAGTTTCTATTCATATTTGATCTTTGGATGGAATGGACACCAGCGGATCAGAATAAAAAGGCGTTTTCCAGTAATGAACAAATCCACCGTACGCTGTACGGTTTTACAGCAAAACAGGGCGTATTTTGGCGTATTTGTGGTGGGACCACCCAAAATAGCCAAGGCAGCTTCCATTTTGTAACATTTTGATTAGATATTTCACATATGTCAATAGAACTACTGCTATCTTTCACCTTGCAGACAAGGGATTTGAATAGTCCTATATCTATTCTGTGCTTACATAGAGTGTCTTACTATTATGGAATCGACTCGAACCTTGTTTAGTTCAACTATATTCATATCATACAATAGTGTTTAATTTTTAAGCATTTGAATGCAATCGCTATTGAAAACACCTGCTTATTTAGGGTAAAGATTGCATGGTTAAATTATAATCACCTCTGAAGCTCTACCCAGGTGCAAGTGACCATCCTCCTCGTCCATTTTAAAAGCTCTCTTTCCTGCTCAAAGAATATTCGTAATGCTGTCTGTGTAAGATTACACACCGTTCATATTCACCGTGGAGCCTTTCGAAAATATTATCATCGTTATCTTAAGCTTGTTTCGCAGAACACGCCTGCCGATGCAAATCAACATAGGCACCTTCTACTAATTGCGCCTCTTTAATACCAAGCTCGGACAATATTGCCCTGGCTTCTGCCATGCCATCTTCCAAGCGCTCAGCATCGTTAAGCACAACTTCAAGTTCCAGGAAATCTCCGAGCTCCTTAACACGATCCAGGTGAATCCGAGTCCTACCTTTAAAATACAGCATTCGACGTTTTTGCACTCGACCAACAACCTGGTAGGCTTGGGTAAGCACTTCTCTTAAGGTCGCAGGCTCTGACGTTTTCGATATCACATAAAAACATTCTTTCGGCCCTAACTCGTCAGCGCGTTGGTAGAAAATCAATTCTCCTTGATCTTCGGATAAAGTTCGTAGCTTTAATCGTCCATTTTCACACGTAAAAAAAGTATCATCCTGAATAATTTCTATTGGGTCACCATTCGAAATTCGAGCAACCCTAATTTCCAGGTCATCAATTTTGTTTACGCGCGCTTTAATTTCAACATTTCGAGCCATTGCGATACCACCGTGAACCGCCGTGAATAGGTGGAGTAAATGTAAAGTAAATGATGTGGTTGAGCAACGAATGTTTATGACGGAGGGAAGCAAATCTGGCCATCCTCATCCCCTCATCACTACGCACACCCCAATCAATCCACAATTTTAGAACGCAATTTACTAAAGAAACACACGTATAGGAGCAATCCGGCATCCTGTGATGCTTAAAGAATATACAGCTCGTCAGCTGGACAAAATGAAATCATCTGTCGAAAACAACTGAATACAGCCCGCGCCCTATTGCCTTGGTTCAGCTAAGAATGAACCGAGTTGGCGAGCCAAGAATCAACATTCATCATATAATTGATCAATTTTAATACTACTGATCAAATAACATACATTGCTACCTCTTATTACATTCGTGGGTCTCCTTACATTCATTCGTTCTACTACATTCATACCGGCTTAAATACCAGCTTAATCAACCTTGTTAGGGTTTAGGCTGACGCCAACGCCCTACCTCACCGGGCTCGTTAACGTTTTGACTAATTAATCTATATGGGCTTGCGGGTATTACTCGTACTTTTTTCGGGAATCAGACGAGATCAGTTTCAGCTTGCCAATGCATTAAAACTTTACCATGTGGTTTTTTTGTGATCTAATGGTCGCCGACTTTCAGATTTAAGTGCTAATTCGCTTATTAAAAGTACTTATGTGTTACGTTTAGCTCAAGTCTCTAGCTTTTAGGTTGCTTATAATTTGATCGGATCAAAAATAAGACAAGCAAGAATATGCTCCTGAGTCAAGGAATGCGGTTCAAGCCGTTGCCACTGCAAGACCTGTCAAAGCGCCAACATCCGTTAGCTAGCTGATACAGGCCACAACGATATAGACTACAAAAAAATAATGCGTTTGAGTTACCAAGACGGTTCCCGTAAATTATATCCTTAGGTATGATATTTTTTGAGAATCACGTACTATTATGACAGCTCATCTGGAATATAAATTCCTCGAAATAGGGATATTATGATGAAAAATACTACAGAATAGTGAAAAAAACGTTCTGCTGATAATAACTTCCTTCATTTAAAACCCGATTGCCCACACGGTGATCCACATATTTCTGCTTCGTGAAAATTTTTTCAGTAATAACAAAAGTCATCCATGCGGTAGAATAAGCGATAACCGGCTAGAACTGATCCGACGGCAAATAACAACAACCAAGCGAGGCGTATTGTGAGTTCAATAACGACGGATAATAAGGAATCATTTCCTTTCTCAAACTCTGATTATACAAAATACCTCTTTGAATCCAATAATTTGTCTATTGATAGAGACGAAAAAGCAGAATCGGCATCCTACGCTGAAAGCGATACAGCAGAGGCGCGTCGCCATAATCCGTTGGCTCTACGCTTACTGTCCTACAACGACAACGCGGATCATTTCCGAGTACTTGATAATCCACTAGCCGAAGTAAACGACGATGTCAGCACGCTGCCTGATCAGGCGCTTGTGCAAGATCAGTTTAACCGTCTGTTAAATGACGAGCAATTTGGGGCTTTATACAAAGCTACGGCTAGCGCCAAAACGACTCAAGAACTTGAAAGTGCGGAAGCCAAACTCAACGAGTATATGGATGCAAACTACCCAGAACTCAAGGAGCTTATCGTTAATCGATTGGGTTACGGTAATATTGTCGGGTTCATACAACTCGCGTTGTCGTACGACGATGCATGGGTTGACCCTAAAACACGCCAACAACTAAATGAAAACGTCGCATTTGACATGCTCTTCAAGCGCCTCGATCTCCCTTATGGAGAAAGCGCGGTGGTTGCCAATGAGGATAGTTTCGGTAAATTGCCAGATGTAGATGCCGAGGCTAACTACGTTAAGATTAAGCTCGCAGACTCCAGCATCATCACTTTTGACGGACCCGAGGCTGGTCGAGTAGCGAATGAGTTTGCCAAAAGTTATAACAACAGCGAAACCTTTCGCACAACAATGCATCATTTGGCTCAAGAACAAGACGGCATCTATAGCTTTCATATTTTTGAACAAGCGCCTAATGAAGAAGGTATGCTATCGGGCTTTAATTTTGCTGGCACGCAGAAAGGTCACAATGCGAGCGGCGTCTATCTCAACCGTCCTTCAATTGGCCAGGACTACCTGGGCGATCGATATTCAACCATGAACACAATAATCCATGAAACGGGACACGATTTACACGATTGTACCGATTGTGATGATGACATCCCATCTCCCGGTGGTTCTCACAGCCGGGAACACAGCATCTATATAGGTAGTATTATCAATGAAATAGAAAACAATGGTGTCAACACGAACATTGATATTGATGATGACGACTACTCGAATAACATCAGTATTTTTGGCCTCAACACCGAAAAGCCGACTAATATGGAGTTTGCAGATCCGGCTGCATTCGATATGTGGAAACAAACCTATGGAAAAATCCAAGAGGCGATTAACTTGGGCGACTACAGGTACGCCGCGCAACTGATGGCTTCTATACCGCCGGACGAAACCATCGAGCTTAACGCTACCGACCCACAAGAGAAAGGCAATACCACTGTTTCATATAACGTTAACGAACTGATTGCTCAAGAACTTTTACTCCAAGCCGATAGTGATGATTGGTTAAATACCGATAAAGGCGAAATGAAAACCATCGGTGAAAAATTTCACTTATCCAATTTCTTTAATTACATGAATGCAGTAGATTCAAACTATTCCACAGTCATCGATAATGCAGCAGCTACATTAAACATGGATCTAGGCATAGAGCTTCCCGGCTATGATCTCGCCAATATGGCAAGAAGAATAATACAAGATATCATTGACAGGTTACCCAAAGTTTAAAGCCCCAACTGAGGAAGAATCGCATTTAAATTGTTCGGATCTTCGCTTGAGCGCACGCGGTTCTACGCGTGCGTATACCAAAGTAAGATGAGCACTTTTGTTTTTTTCAGATTCACTTGTATCGCCCGCTTCTGCCGAACGCTTTTCTTTTCTTTCAAGCTCAGCTTTATGCTGATCTGCTTATCGTTTTTCAAGCTCAAAGCACCTGATATTTTTTTCCTGAGATCAACACACGCGTCTCTGCCTTACCTCTCCTTTTTGATGACTTTTATCTGGCTTTTTAATTGATGTCAGCCTGAAGGAAAAATACATTGCTTCCTCGATTCGCTTTAATATCCAGAACCGATGTTTCGGATTATGCCCATTTCGACGAGTATGAAATTCCTGCTCGAACAGCTTCTCCAAGGGCTGCAAGTGGATTGGACTTAAATGCGTCACCCTCCACCCACGGCGCTACCTTTTCTACTTAATACCCTCTTTTTCAAATCGCTCAATCAAACGCTGCTGAATAACAGGCGCTATTTTTTGGCCAAACAGCTGCCCGGCCTGCATGCCTTCTTGAGAAATAAGCGGCATAACACGAATCATCTTTTTACCGAGTTCGCTATTATTTAGCTCGACCATTTTTTCAAGCTCTTCGACACTGAAATGCTTACTGTAAACCGGATACATCAGGTCTTTAAAAAAGCCATTTACAATCATCTCTTCATGAATAGCTTCGTCAACGACTTCTTGCACAAGATCGAATACCTTGGGATCCATGTCAGGCTGAGAGGACTGAAGCATCATTGACATTTGCTGAACAAAAAGCTCTGAAAATTGCTTGCTCATAGCCAGTGTGGACTGCCCAGTTTGCTCCAATATTACATCAATCAATTTCTTCTTTTCTGGCGTAAGATCTTCCGCAACACACACGGACGTTGAAAAAACTAAAATAACTATGCTAAATATTTTACTTAATTTCATCACTAAGCCTCACAATAGATTAATTAGCCTAATCTTCCAACGCGATCTCAACACGAAGCAAGCGGGATACGCCCACCAACACCATTGACGTTGGCAAGCTGACGCGAGAAAGGTACAGCAGACGACTGCATTGAGTCAAGGTGAGTCTGTCGTAACAGAAACGGTACTGTACACAGACAGGACAGGGTTATCCACCTTGGGATGCCACATGTCCGTTTTCGACTGAATCTGACGCGATGACTCTACCCGCAGAGATCGGCTCAAGAGGGTGGTATTTTTCGGCATTAGGTGCAACGCTTCTCAAGCATTCTGCACTACGGCCAATGGATCGAGCGTTACAGATACACAGTTCAAAAAACGCGAATAAACAAAAAAATTTCACAGCATCAAAAATAAAAATGTTTTTTCTACTCATTCCTTTTATCTGAAAATCACGAAGCTAATCAAGTAAAAAATAGTCCCTTAGCACTGTCAGGAGCACTGCGTGCGCCAACGAGCCAATTTATTGAAGCGTGTCATAGCTTGAATACAATAAAGACCAGTGCTTGTGTTGTTAATGTGATCATTATTACTTCGATGTGTTTGACAATATGTACTTGAGAAAGTGTTTCTAAAAAGACTTGAAAAGTCCTGAAAAGTAAGGGAGGCCCTCAAGAGAAGCTCCCTGTTGAGGGTTATGACAGACGATGATCGCTGGCAATGAAGGGCGCCATTAAAATCAATCCGTGGGTAGCTTGACGCTCTTGCTTGAGGTTGTTGTCGTGAGCCAGTTGAAAAGCAATCCGTTCGGCATTATCGAGCAGGTCTTGATGTTTCCCGAGTATTTGCAGCGTGGCCTCATCAGAAAGATAAGTGCCGTCGACAAAATGCCAATTGTCAGGCTGCTGGTCTTGTTCGTTTAATTCGGTGGATTTTTTGGATTGAGCACCTTGAAAAAAACGTATTTCAGGCAGTAAAAATTTTGCGGCCTGATCAGCCAATGCAACAGCGGGGTGGTCTTTCCATTCGGATCGCATTTTGATAGGTATGGTCGTGGGTTGCTGTGGGTCGTCAGCATTGAACTGAGCCGAAAGTTGCTTTTGGTGTTGCAGGACCATGGTTTTGACCGCATCCATGATGGTGCGACTCGCCCGAGCAATTGTACTTATGGATTCCAAGGTGGGGTCGAACTGAAGCTCATCCGCTGCTCTCACACCTTGTTCGAGATCAGCGTGTAGATCTTGTTCGATGGTCGAGATGTCGTTGTTAGGGTCTGTGAAAAGAGCGAGTAGGTGTAGTCGGGCTTGTTGATTGGCAAAATCGATGAGAGGGCGTGCACTAACCTGCTCAAATTCGCTTTGTTCCAACGACGTGAGACAACGGTCGGGCGTCTTAGCATTGGTTTGATTAGCGAGCGCTTTTAATGCGTAAGCCAGATAACCATGTCGTTTGGCACGACAGACTACTTCGCGTTGCAATTCAGTGAACACCGAACGTGGTAGTGTTGTCTTCATTTGCTCTTGGGCAATGTCTGCTGCTTCAGAATTAGCGGATTCGAGGAGTTCAGGGAGTAAGTGCTTAATATGTTTTTTGATGGATTCAGTGCCATTGTCCAGAGCGATTTTATCTATAACGCCATCTATACCCATGAAAGAGACGCCGCCCATGATGAATTTCTGCATAACGGAACCGAGCGTCAGAGCTACACCTATTCCGAGAGTGGCTACGACTGGCGTGGGGCCGACACCCGCAATCCCTTTTTCGCCAATTGATTCATAGGCGACCATGAGTGAATTAATGCTCAACGGCACGCCCAATTGCTTTAGCTGTTCATAAGCGATCAGTGTTTTGAGGCCAGTACTGGCCAGCATGCCCAATTGCCCGACTGCCATGCCGACGCCGACGAAGGTTCGGTTGCCGTTAGTAGCCAGTTTTAGAGCGTTAACGGCTGTCATGAGGTGCTCTTTTATCTCTGGATTCTCAAAAGGGATGTCTGCGAGTGCTTGTTGAGCCGTCGAGAGTTGTTTATGATCATTTATACCCCCAATGATTTCCGCAGTCGCCCAGGCTGTCATGGTTATTTGACTGAGTGGGGCGAAAACCAAATCAATAAAAAAATCCGTCTGGAGAAATGTTGAGGGCGCAAACCCTAAGTGCGCGATGGACTGAGCAATACGATGCTTAGCGCTAACCTCTTGAGAAGACAGAGCGGAATTAAAAAGAGCCAGAGTGGTGTCCAGAACAGCTTGACTGGCTGTTATCCAGTTGTTTTTGCCACTCAGTAGACCGCCGAATAGGGTGAATCCTTTGAGAGAGCCTAGGCGCATTTCAGCCGTGACAGCGGCCATACTGATTGCACCACCTAAGGCGCCGATTTGACGTATTGTCGCTTGCCAGCCTTTCAGCGTCTCTTCGAAACTTACACTGAAATCCTCGATACTGTCATCAATCGCTTTATAGTTTTCAGCATCCTCAATGTGTTTGCTCAGCAAATCGGCAGCGGCTTGAGCGTGCTGACTCGTTGTATCGTTTATTCTGGTATCTCGAATACTATCGATCAGTCTACAACATAAATCATCCAATCTATCTTTGATGGAACCGGTCTCCGCGTTGTTCTCAATCATCTCTTTAATTTCACAATATTCCTCATACATACCCTGCGCTCCGATGACGGATGGCACCAGTAAACCCATGGCGACAATGCCCAACGCGGGCTCTTGCAAGGCACGAGGAAAATTCGGAATGATCATTTGCGCAACGTCATCTAAGCCATCAATAATCATCGGCGGTGTTGTCTCGATGCGCGTTGCGTCGACGTCAACACCATGCAACATGGCTTGATTTGCGGTAGCACCGATTGCGATTTGTAAGTTTGAGTTAATGGTGTCCTCATTATAAATATCACCAATAAAAACCTTTTTATTTTGGATAAATACATTATGACGACTGCTTTTTAATTGATTGGAATACATGTATTTTGGCTTTCCATCATAACCACAGATGGCGTTTGGTTCGATAAAATAGGCGTCTGATCGAAGAGAGCTCTCATCACTTGGGGAGTCAGCATCGGAGGAACGAATGTCAGTCAGTAAAGGTGTTCTTAAGTCTAGATTGGGAGTTCGCATGGAGTCATTCTGTGATGCTTCAGTCTGACTGCTCGTCCTTGTGTTCAAGGTTCTCAAGGCGCTCAAGCGTCGCCATTTATTTAATATAACGACGGTATTCGCGAGTGTGTACACACTTGATCGGGTATCTTTATGAGCGTTTGTATCTGTATCCTGGCCTGAATGGCGTTCTTGTGTGCTACGTAAACGGGTTAGCGTTCTGGAAGAGTACGGCATTCACTTTATTCCTTATATCGTTATCATTGTTGTTGTAAAATAAACTGACCCTGAGAGGCGTCAGGATGAAAATAACCATTGCTCAAAAATAACCATTGCTCAAATTAGTGGCAGCGCATTTGTATCGAATGAGCGAAATATAGAGAAAATAACTTTCAGATCGAGGGCTTCTCAGACAAAAACCAAATATCTTTGCCGGAGAATATCCTAATGGTCAGAAGCGGGCTGCGCTATTCTGCCAATGCAGATTTTAAATGTCCAACATCGAGTGAACATTTATATATTAATAGTAGTTATATTGGTTAATTTTTCATCTTGCCGCTACAGGCAGGCTACCAAACTATAAACAATTTCAAAAAAGGAAGCCAAAACATGAGTATCTGCTATAGTGGCAGCAGAAGTAAAGTGCTTTCTGGCGAAGTGCTGGATTGCTGGATTGCTGGATTGCTGGATTGCTGGATTGCTGGATTGGATATAGAATAATTAATAGACTTAAAAGTCGGCGGCTGATTTTTTAGAATATATACAATCGGCTAAGAAAAGACATCAACTTGCCATCCTTGCTGATGTGGACTTCTGGGGCCAGACGCACTACGACGTCCTGTCTTGGAATTGAATGACTTCGACGTTGATGTTTCTCAGTTTGGACTGAGCCAAAAATTCCTTAATAAACTCTACCACATCAAATGCCATCGATTTGTTATTTGAAAAATCCAAAACTACTTTAGAGTTTTTTGGTATGGAATTCAATTTTCTTATAATATTGGGTTTATTAAAAAAAGGCACAACTTCAGCCATCACAATATGATGAACTTCTTCACCCTGATCATTTATACCAGTATTTTTAAAATGAAAAGCGTTGTGGTAGCTGTGTTTCAGTGTAAAGAACAAACTTACCCCTAGACCAACCGCAACTCCAGACAGAAGATCGGTGAAAATCATAACGACGCAAGTGATGACGAATGGCAAAAATTGCTCCCAGCCCTTGTTGTACATGGATTTAAAAAGAGTTGGTTTTGCCAATTTGTAGCCTACCGCCATTAAGACAGCAGCCAGAGATGCCAAAGGGATAAGATTCAGTGTAGATGTTGCTACCAGTACTGACACCATCAGAAAAATACCGTGCAGAATTGTCGACATCTTAGTCTTGCCACCAAATGCGATATTCGCTGAGCTGCGTACAATGACCTGAGTAATGGGCAGACCACCAAGCAGGCCAGATATAATGTTACCAATACCCTGAGCTTTCAGCTCACGGTTGGTGGGCGTGGTATTTTTTTGCGGATCGAGTTTGTCAGTGGCTTCCACGCACAGCAAGGTTTCAATACTGGCCACTATTGCCATAACCAGCGCTAGGCTTAAAACCTTAATGTTAAAAATTTCAGTCAATATCGGAAACCTCATCTCATTGGTAAAACTCTCAACACTTTCTATGGCAGGCAACTGGACCAACTGGTTTGCTTCCATTGGCATGCCAAGCTGAATCAATATTGCCGATGTCAGTATACCCAGGAACACCACCACAATGGGTCCTTGAATTAATTGGAATATTTTGTGAGATTTGATCAAATATTTATCCCACAGTATTAACGTGGTTAACGACAAAAGCGAAATACAAATTGTAAGCGGTGACAATGTAGAAATTGCATGTTTAATTGCTGAAAAGGTATTTTCACCATTCACCTGATTAAAAGTTTCTTCGCCCAAGAAATCAGAATGCCAGCCGAATAGGTAAGGCAGCTGTTTGAGGATAATCAGCAGCCCAATACCGGCTAGCATGCCAGTTATGACAGAGTTTGGGAAAAAGTGGGCAATGAAACCGGCTCGAGCAAAGCCCAAAATCAATTGAAAAACCCCAGCCATCAGCACCGCGCAAAGAAACAACTCCCAACTTCCCAAATCGCCGATGCCATTGAAAACAATGACGGCAAGACCAGCTGCTGGACCACTCACACCCAGTTGAGAGCCACTGAAGCATCCGACGACAATACCACCTATGATTCCGGAAATAATACCGGAGAAGAGTGGCGCTCCTGAGGCCAGTGCTATGCCCAAACACAGCGGTAGGGCTACGAAAAAAACGACAATACTGGCTGGTAAATCATTTTTAATTTTCATAATAGTCAGATTTTGTATCATGGCGTTCCTCGCTATTTACCTTATGCTAGAATTTGCTCAGCATAAGCCTGTTCCATTTCTATGAAGGCTTCAGCACTTGGTTCGTAACACAAGATTGAACCCTTCTCAATATTGTATACCCAGCCATGAAGCTGAATTTGTTTTGTTGCTAGCTTTGCGGCAACGGCGGGATGGGTTCGGAGATGTTGTAACTGCTGAAGGACGTTTTCTTTAGTCACTTCGTCCAAACTATCCACGGTCAGTGCACCTTGTTTTTCTTTTACGACTTCGATGGCGCTTCGACAGTGACTCAGCCACTCTTTCACATGGGGTAGGCCGTCAAGCAATTCAGGGTGCAGAGCGCCTTTCATGGCGCCGCAGTCCACGTGTCCACAAATCACGATGTGAGAAACACCAAGCGCGGCAACAGCGAATTCAATGGACGCAGTAACGCCCCCTGTTTGATTACTGTGTGGGGGAATAATATTGCCAGCGTTTCGACAAATGAAAAGTTCACCTGGATCTGTCTGTGTGAGTAGGCTGGGATCGATTCGTGAATCTGAACAGGTGATGAACAGAACCTCTGGATTCTGACTCTTCGCCAGCTTTTTAAAAATTGTTTTTTTGTTAGGGTATACATCACGTCGAAATTTAGCGACACCGCTAATGATATGATCCATAGATGGCTTCCTGACATACTATATGTTATAAATGTTACCTTTCTCTGGCGGCTGTGAACTCCAGTTTCAGTTCTTTTTGACCAAATAATTCACAAGAGAAAACCGTAACCCATAATTTCGGCATAAAAACGTGTTACTGAATACCGGTAATATCAAAGGCCTTGAATTCACCAGCGGCAAATTTAATATAATTCATAACAAGTGAATCCATGTAACTTTATAGAAGATTTGAATAAAATTAGCTCTCCTGTCACAGTTCATCACCAATAAATGATTAATGAAACCGTGAAGCTGACTTCCAAGAGGGAAGATACTGGTTTTCAAATAAGACAGCAACCTATGATTTTTGCGGAGTGTAAATAATCAAACTGGGTTCTCAAACGCTTAGCACGGACAGCACTCATTAACGGGAGCTCCGATTGGATTCAAGTTTACAAGGTATAGAATGAGAGATGTATGATGAATTGCTTAGGAAGAAGTTTCTGACCAGTGAAGATATGATTAAACTACTGCCGCCTCAATTTTTTGGAATACCTCATGGGTTCATCGCATTTCATTAATTACCTGGTTATTAAATCCCGGAGTAAAGGTATAGAAGTAATCGTGGTTCCAATTGATTGGTAATTCTTGTTGGTCTTATTTTACATCGCTGCAAGTGCTTCAGTTCTATATTCAGCAGAAAAATAGGCAGAAACACTTTTTGCTTTCATCAAGCGCCATAAACCATGCTTCGTTTTTTCTGTTACCAAGATCAAGGTTACTGGTTTGCGACCAAACGTTTACCCAATGAACAGTTCAAAGACTGGCCCACTCATTCTGGAGCACTCATCGGACCCGGCAGCGTAATCTGATCACCCGTAGCCGGATTTAAGATCGTGAAACTTTCCGCTGACTCTAAAACGTGTCGTATAATATCGCCCACGTCTTTGTCACCTGCAATATTGTTCGCTGAACGTGCCGCAAAATTGCTGACAATCAACTGAGATACCGCCATCGCACATTCCCGAATGCAACCTGTTGTATTCTCCGGCGGCATCGCCAGTGTATTAAAGTTATAAAGCTGACTAAGCTGACTACAATCCACGCGTTGGCAAGTACCAGAACTGATTTGCCCATCAAAACCAATACCGCCTTCACCATTAATACCATGACAGGAGGCGCAGAACTGATCATACATCTGCCGTTGTACCGCTGGTGGCTGAGGATCGGGTGGTCCAAGTACGGGTGACACCGATATGTCTAAGTAGTTGTCTTGAAAGTTAGATACTATGTAATTCGCCATGTCATCAGCACAGGCATCAAAGCAAGCCACAGGTGTGCTGGTTTCAATGTAATCCGATAATGCATTCACTTCAGAGCAGTTGGCCACAACGCAGGCGCCTGGACCCAGAGGCCCTGTGCCACGTACTGGTATCCCTTTGCCATCGCCGCCGTGGCACGTAGCACATTGCTGTCGGAACGTAAGTTCGGGAGGATTTTCACTGCTATAGAAATCAAAATCTTCTTCAAGAATCGGATTTTGAGCAAACGATATATTTCCATCGTCCGCATTCAACGATGGCGGTGTAGAACCAATCGTCTCATCGTCGATCAATCCCTCAATAGACGGTTGGCTTTTACTGCCGCAGGCCATTAAGGCACCAGAGAGCAGCAGTATCATGGCAGCCTGAAAGCCAACAAAACCGTGTCTCATCTATAGCGTGCCTCTTTAGAATAAAGATGTGCTCCTTCGAGACATCAAAATTTCCCCTGAGCATACAAAGTCATTGTAAAACGCATACTTACGCTTTGTAAGCGTTCTTCTGTGTGAATGTGTTAAAGCTTATAATTAAACAAATAATAAACGGAAATCATTATAAATTTATTAGTATTTTTTCTAATCTTTCAGTGTTGTCTTAACGGTGAGGAATAACGAAACC
>JARRRL010000033.1:0-6220 GCA_037380725.1 Gammaproteobacteria bacterium
CAAGCTATTCGCTTACTGCAACTCTCGAGTTTAGAGCTTCAAAACGAAATCCAGGAAACGCTCGATAACAATCCATTACTGGAAGAACTGGACAACAATAACGACACCGCATCAGACAGCGATGACTACTCGCTGGACCAATCGTCCCTGGATCAAACTCAACGAGATGAGAGTGTATCCAATAAGACCGACCCCCAAGAACTCAGTGATATCCCAAACGATTTACCCGTAGACTCGAACTGGGACGACATTTACCCCACTTTAAGCACTACCCACAACACCCCCATGCAAAACAGTGAAGACGACAACTATAATCCGGGTGAACGTAATGCACCCAGCGAAACACTGACCGATCACCTCTTATGGCAACTGAATTTAACCCCCATGTCACCCACCGATCGAGTCATCGCCGAAGCAATTATTGAAGCACTGGATGAAAATGGGTATCTGCGAGCATCGCTGGAAGACATTCTGGAAACCGTGACCAGTGGCGATGACAAAGATGACACATCCAGCAACGCTGAGGATCCCGACAACCACATTGAACTGGACGAAGTGGGCGCCGTGTTACGTCGTATTCAACACTTCGACCCGCCAGGCATCGCGGCACGAGATTTGCGCGAATGTCTGCTATTACAATTAGCCCAGAAGGACAACGACACGCCATGGAAAGCACAAGCTTTTACGCTGATATCGGACTTTCTTCCCCTGATCGGGTCACACGATTACCCACAATTAATGCGCAAACTACATGTAACCGAAGAACAACTTAAAGGTGTCATCCAAACGATCCAGTCGTTGAACCCACACCCTGGATCAAGCGTCCAATACAACAGTACTGACGAATACGTGGTTCCCGACGTCATCGTCCGCAAAGTCGCCGGTCGCTGGTCCGTCGAACTGAACGCAGATGTGGTGCCCAAATTACGCGTCAACGCCAATTACGCCGCACTCATACAAAACAATCGTTCCAGCGAAGACGCCACCTATCTCAAAAATAATCTGCAAGAAGCCCGCTGGTTCATCAAAAGTTTGGTCAGTCGAAACGAAACCTTACTGAAAGTCTCAACCAAAATTGTTGAACACCAAATCGGCTTTTTTGAATACGGTGAAGAAGCCATGCAACCCCTGGTGCTCCGTGATATCGCCCAATCCGTTGAGATGCACGAAAGTACGATTTCTCGTGTCACAACTCAAAAATACATGCACACGCCTCATGGCATTTTTGAACTGAAATACTTTTTTTCCAGCCACGTGAGCACCGCCTCCGGCGGCGAATGCTCAGCAACAGCCATTCAGGCCATCATCCGAAAATTGATTGCCGCCGAGAACAAACGCAAGCCACTGAGTGACAGCCAAATCGCCACAGTTCTAGCCGATAAAGACATTCAGATTGCCCGACGCACCGTAGCCAAATACCGCGAAAGCCTCAACATCCCCCCCTCCAACGAGCGTAAACGCTTGGTGTAGCCTACAGAGCAACCCACTTTACGCGTTAAGTCTAAAAAAACAACCGCATTATTAATGAGACTATAAAATCGAAAGCTTTGCGATGAGATGTGTGAAAGTGTGTTGCGAGAAAGTATACTGGAGGGGAAAGGCTTTTACGGCAAGATCACGTACAGCAAGCACACATTCGCTACGGGTGATGGTTTGTTATTCATAATTAATTTGGCGTCTGTGACACGCGCCACTGGTTGAAGGAGAGGAAGGAAGTATGCTAATCAACTTAAGCGGACATCACGTTGAACTCACTGATGCACTCAAAGGCTACGTCGACGAAAAGTTCGAACGCATCACCCGTCACAACGACCAGATAAACAGCGTGCAAGTTATCTTGAGCATTGACAATATTTCACATTGTGCTGAAGGTCGTGTGCGCATCAGTGGCGCCGAGCTGTTTGCTAAAGCCGAAGCCGAGGACGACATGTATGCCGCAATTGATAGTCTAGTGGACAAATTAGATCGCCAGCTCAAAGACCACAAAGACAAAGCATTAGCTAGGAAGCAGCATACACGATAATACCATCTACTTCTGCGTCACCCGTTCACTGCGCCACACCGCGCAGTGAACAAAATCGAGCCATCCATCAGCTCGACCAGCTCGACGCCAGCCCGCATTAACGAGAATCCTGTCATGCGCATCGTCAAACTTGTGCAACAAAATGAGGCCTTATGCCACCTTCCAGGCGGCAGCAAGAAACGACTCTTTCAAACACTCGCCAACATCATGGCTGAACGTAATACCGATCTTTCAGCCGATGCTATTTTTGATGGCCTCACTCGTCGTGATCGTCTCGGCACCACCGGCATCGGAAACGGTATTGCTATTCCACACTGCCGATTGCCAGGCTGTCCGCAGCTTACCGCGCAATTAGCCACTTTGGACGCCTCCATTGAATACGACGCCGTAGACGGACAGCCTGTTGACATCATATTTGTGCTGTTAGCCCCGGAAGAACACCACGACGCGCACTTAGAAGCGTTATCACAAATTGCGCGTTTATTAAACGATTTATCCACTCGCCGAAAGCTACGTAAAGCGCAAGACAACGCCACACTACACGCCACAGCTCTTGAACTCGCCACAGACCTGGAGAGTCGTCAAATGAGCGCGCACTCCTAGAACAAATATCAATCATCAGGATATGATATGTACGATGATCTTATAATCACCTGTATTCTGTTTTCTTGTTCTCTTCTTCAACACGCCCTACTCACCACAGAAAATCACCATACCTGAAAATACCCTTCACATTGTGAATGTTGCCGACAAGCGCTAGGCTGAGACAAGAAGGAGAGACAAATAGGAGAGAATCAAGGGATATAAGGTAAGCAAATACCAGGATATCAACGCTCGCAGGACAATGTTCTCGGGGTGATGTTCACAGAAAAATATCCACAGAGAAGTGTTTGCCTTTGCACCTTGACCCTTACTCTCAAAATATACGGAAACGGATTGACTATGAAACTCATCATCGTCAGTGGTCGCTCGGGTTCAGGCAAAACGACCGCCCTGCATATTCTTGAGGATTTGAACTACTACTGCGTCGACAACCTACCCGTTAGTCTCCTGCCCGCTTTAGTACAGCAAATTGCCGACAACAGCACCACAGAACTTAAACAGATCGCTGTGGGCATTGACGCTCGTAATTTATCACAACAGCTTGCCACATTTCCCGATTCACTGGATGCTTTAAAACAATTTAACGTCAACCCTGAAATTCTGTACTTGGATGCAGCGGAAAACAGCTTGCTGAAACGCTTCAGTGACACGCGCCGCAAACACCCCCTGACCACAGAAAACCGTTCTCTGGCGGAGGCCATCAAAGAAGAAACGCGACTATTAGCTCCCATTGCCTCGGCCGCCAACTTTACGATCAACACCACGCACTTGAGCATCCATCAACTGCGCGATTTTATTCTCAGCCAGGTTGGCGACAGTAACCCCACCGGCATGTCCATCTTGTTTATGTCATTTGGCTTTAAACACGGCATTCCGGCAGAAGCGGACCTGGTGTTTGACGCCCGCTGCCTACCCAACCCCCATTGGGTGCCTGAGCTGAGACAGCAAACAGGATTGGATCACCCTGTGCAAACTTACTTAGACGAACAGCCTCCCTTTCAGCACATGTTCCGTGATATTGTGTCGTTTCTCAAGACCTGGCTACCGCAGTATCAAGCCAGTAATCGCACGTACATGACCATCGCGACCGGGTGCACCGGAGGACAACATCGCTCTGTTTATCTGGTCCAGAAGCTGGCGGCTGAATTCAAAAACGCCTACGGCATGATTCAAGTTCGGCACCGGGAATTAATTTTATGAGCCAACTCCCCCCTTCTCACCACACACTCACCGAACCATGCACAGACGCGCACACTCAAGAACACCGCTCTCATCCTCCATCTCCTCCCGAACACCTCATTGAAACCCCCATCACAATCGTCAATAAGCTGGGGCTGCACGCCCGCGCCGCTGCAAAACTCGTTGAAGTCGCCTCACAATTTAACGCCACCTGTCAATTAAGACGAGGCGAGCACATCGCCGACTGCAAAAGCATCATGTCTTTATTGATACTTGCCGCCAGTCAACACACACGCTTAACCTTGTGCACACAAGGCAGCGATGCCCAGGATGCTGATGCCGCCATCGTGCAACTGATCCAGGGACGCTTCGATGAAAACGAATGAAAATACCAAAATGAAAATACCAAGGATAAGAATAATACGACGGCAACAAGCAACGGCATGAATACGGTATAAACGAAAAAAAGATCACTGGTCATCGCATCAGCCTTGTGGGTTACCCAGTAATCAATTAGAGTGCACATCTTTTATGGCGTCTTCCGTTTTCCTAAACAGCACCAATAAGTTATTGACCAGGACGCGATGCTGGATACCACACTGTAATACGAAGTCACCATGCGATCTCAATCTGCGCATCCGACAAGACTAATGCTTGTCGGCCAGCTTTCAGTGATAGAGGCCATCTATGGGAACCACATCACAACTCGAACCCCAAGCGCTGTTACAACGCCTAAACGAAGCGCTTGGTAGCGGTATATTTACAGAAGTTCGACAACTACTCAGCAGTCTACTTCCTGTTGATATCGCCCACTTAATCGAATCCTCCCCCCCTCACGTCCGCGCCATTCTGTGGAAACTGATTGACACTGAAGACGAAGCCGAAGTCCTGCAGCACCTCGGCGAAGAAGTGAGGGCGCAGCAACTGATCGATCGGAACCCCGCCGATTTGGCCAACCTCCTGCATGATCTAGATACGGATGATATTGCGGACTTACTGCAGGAAATGCCACGGGCACTCACGCAGAATGTCCTCGCTTCAATGGATGCCCAGGATCGGCATCGCGTCGAAGCCGTACTGAATTTCGCCGACGACACCGCCGGTGGCTTAATGAATACCGATACGATATCCATTCGTCCAAACATCTCGCTTGACATCGCTATCCGATATTTACGACGCCATCAAGCATTACCCCCCACAACCGATTCGTTAATCGTCGTGAATCGCCGCGATCATTATGTGGGATTACTACCTTTGGCCAAACTGTTGGTGACCGACCCCTCAGTGACCGTACGCGAAGCCATGGATACGGAACTAGAAGCCATCCGAGAGAACACATCCGCCAGCGAAGTGGCCAGTTTATTTGAACGGCTGGATTTGGTCTCTGCACCCGTTGTCGATACCAATGGCAAACTCTTAGGGCGCATTACCATCGACGACGTCGTAGACGTCATCCGCCAAGAAGCCGACCACAACATCATGAGTACGGTGGGCTTGGATGAAGAGGAAGACACCTTCGCTCCCGTACTCAAAAGCAGCCGCAGTCGCGCTACATGGCTGGGTATCAATCTACTGACCGCCTTTCTTGCTTCCGCTGTCATTGGCCTTTTTCAAGAAACTTTGCAAGCCGTAGTTGCTCTTGCGGTGCTCATGCCCATAGTAGCCAGCATGGGTGGTATCGCCGGTTCACAAACCCTCACACTCGTCATACGCGGTATTGCTCTGGGCCGCATTGGTATAGCCAACGCACGCTGGGTCATCGCGCGCGAATGCGGTGTTGGGTTGGTTAATGGCGTATTGTGGGCGCTTATTGTGGGTGTAACGGCCAGTTTATGGTTTGGAGAAGAATTAATTGGTTATTTGATTGGCACCGCCATGCTGGTGAATTTGATCATTGCCGCCATTGCGGGGGCAGGCATTCCCATTATTATGAAACGTATTAATATCGACCCCGCCATAGCGGGAGGCGTGGTGCTCACAACCATAACCGATATCACAGGCTTTTTGTGTTTCTTGGGCTTGGCTTCGTTGTTCTACACCTCATAAATACCCGTATCCACCCCACATGCCAAGCCCTTACTAAACAACGAGAACACACAAGACAGAAGTGTTCATTTTAACCAAGTGACGCCAGCATCTCATTGTGTTAGCCTAGCTGACCCAATCGTGTTGCAATATATGAGTGTGCCGAATCAACGGTAGGATAACCATGACCGAAGAGACGACAACAATAAAACGCCTATCCAGTAAACCAAAGTTTACTCATGCCGCTTCTGGAACCCGCCACACCGCTTCCGACACATACCCAAACGCACTTACCCAATGCCTGGTTCAGCTGGATAGCGATTTTCAGAACGTGGAAATCTGTCATCACCCTCATTACGGACATCAATTGGTGCTGGACGGCGATCTGCA
>JARRRL010000033.1:6237-25939 GCA_037380725.1 Gammaproteobacteria bacterium
ATCTGCAAATTTCCACCTGCGATATTGCCTATCAAGTCAGCTTAACAGCCCCCTTGCTTGGACGGCTTCCACCTAAAGCGACTGTGGCCATATTAGGTGGTGGCGACGGTGGCGTACTCAACCAACTGCTTTACCATCATGATCACGGTCAAATCGATTTGGCTCGCGCTACACTGATCGACATTGATGAGCTTGTCATCGAACTCAGTCGATGTTATTTACCCAATCTGAATGATCGTATTATCAATCACCCCGCAGCGGAAATCATTATTGGCGACGCCTTCGCGTTTCTAAAAGCCCAAAAAGCCAGTTTAGACGCTATCATTTACGATTTAACCATGACCCCCATCCATTCAGATAACTCTCAAGAGAGCTTTTCTCGTCAAACGTTATCCCTGATTGCCAGCGCCCTAAAACCCTCGGGGCTGCTCAGTATGCAAGTGTGCGGCTTGGGCGAAACCGAACACCCACTCACCGAACAAGCCACTTTTTTACAGAATTTCGTACCACACCTCTGTGGCAACTTATTTAAGCATGTCGAGCAACAGCACGTTCGAATACCCTCGTTCGAGATGGAATGGCTGTTTCAGTCCGCCATGTACCCCACCGCACCGATTTAGCCTAATGACCGATCGCAGCGGCGCCAAGTCGTCAACCAGTACGTGCTCATGCGCCAAATAAACCGCAAAAAAAGGCGCGCTGTTACACCACACCTGTTACACTCTCCCCACCTTCGCGCGCAGCGACTCCGCCGCACACAACTGCAAAAAACAACAATAACATAAGCACCTTCGTTGCTCACCGCACGCGCAACGACCAATACGATCTCAGGCAAAAAATTGCCCATCGTAACGGGTGAAATTTCCCAAAACGGAAGAGGGAAAGTCGATATGAAGGTCATCTCGCCTTTATTGGGACTCACGCTGAAAACCATCTATCAACCATTAGAACTGTTCGCCAAATACCGCGAACTCACCTTCCCACCACGCCAGCAAAACGTAACCGTGCATACGAATCTGTCCTACGGTAAACGCCCTGAACACGTCCTAGACCTCTACCAACCCTGCACATCACAATCATCAACATCACAGCAACCCGCTCAGACCACACCCGCCGCCTATCCCCGCGTTCTTTACGTGCACGGCGGTAATTTTGTAGCGGGAGACAAATGTCTAGCAAACGGCATCTGCCGCCACATTGCCAGTCATGGATACGAGGTCTACAACATCAATTATCGATTGGCTCCGAAATTCCCGTACCCGTACCAGGTTCAGGATATTGCCCAAGCCATACACTGGATTACTCAGCCAGATACAGCGGCCATACGGCGTCCCTCGTACACTCGCTCCACCGAAGTCCAAACACCGTTTTTTCTCATGGGAGACACCAGTGGCGCCAATCTCGTGCTCACCTACGCCACAGCCTTATCGCACCCTTACTTACGCAACGCACTGGGTATTCAAGGTCACATGCGCCATAACCTCTTACTCAAAGGCTTGGTCTTATTGTACGGCGCCTATGACCTGGAAGCGGGTCTTTTCAGCAATATCCCATTCATTCAATATTGGTATACCCTTTTATTGGGCGACCACACAGATGGTAATGAAAACTGGCTTAACTTGGCTTCACCCTTGCGACACGTACACCATCGCCTTCCTCCCATTTTTATCGCTGCCGGCGAAGCGGATCCTTTATTTTCTCAATCAATTTTGCTCGCACGCCGATTAAAAGCTTTGCAACACCCTTACGCCACAGCGTTCTACGACCGCGAAAAATACCCCGACGGCCAACACCTTTTTTTCACATTGCAATTTAAATCTTGCGCGCAACGCCTGCTGGATGAAAGTGTGCTATTCCTCTGCCTACAAAGTCAGAAGAAAGCACACAGTACTGCCGAAGCACAATCGCAGGAAATCACGCGGGAATCGGTCACCCATTAACCGAGCTGTTCTCCTCACCGATCCAGCCTGCCTCCAACACACAGCATCGCCACGTCTACTCAACAATACTGATACGAGAAATAATTTTCTTGACGCCTTTGACCTGTTTCGTCAACTCAATAATGCGCGTTTCTTTAGCCCTGCTGGAAACCGTACCGTATAGAATCACCACCCCGTTGCGGGTATCCACATTAATATCAATGGCGCTCACTTGGGGATCTTTAAAGAGGCGCGTCTTTACCGCCGTGGTGATGCCGGCATCATCAACGATTTCCCCAACAGTTCGTTCATCTTGCCCGGCGTAGTAACCCGCCGCCGCACCACCCGCAATGAAAGCCGGAACACAAGCCGTCACACCACTGCCTAATACAACAATCACTAGAACACGCCAGATACACTTTCGTTCGAAACGCATAGATACACCTCACTCAAAACCGATTGTTCTCAAAACCGATTGCTCTCAAAACCGATTGTTTCATCACTTCAGCGACAGAACAGGGCCAACAAAAACAATAAATTATTTTTATTCAACAAGTTAGCACCATCTGACTGCTACCTCAGCCGTCCAACCGCGACGCCAAAAATCCTTAACATCACATACGATCTGATTTTATACCCCCTCGCTTTTAAACCTCTAGTTATATCCTCGCCTGCACGGACGCTCCGTAGAATAACTACTAACGCAGCGGAACGGAACAACACTTCGATTACGCATCAACGCAACCCGCCGCACCTCATTTTGTAGTAAAAGGCATATAACAGGAGAACGAAACCATGTCCACTGAAGCTTGCACACACCCCACGCACTCAGCTGACACAGCCGTACCACAAGAATACACCAAACCTGAAAACAACCAGTATCTTAAAGAGGCATTGGGACTATGGATCTTTGAGCAACTTCTTACAGCGTTCAAAGAGGTCGGTAATAGCAAAGAAGGCAAGGACGGAGAAAAACGCTCAAGCAATCGATGGGATGGCTGCATTAGATTTTTTCACAGCAGGTTATCTTGCAGGCAGCGAAACAAAAAACCTATTTATCCCAAGTGAAGATGGCTCCACTACAACTGAATCCTTCACCGCGCCAAGTTCCAACGGCGCATCTGGACATCACCAGCCAGTAAGGCAGCATCTAGACAACCACCCTTCCCAAATACCTGCAGCCCGTTTGCAAAACGAGGAACCAAACGGAGGGGAAGAAGCCCCAACCACCGATGGTACGAATCCAGACTTTGACCCCGTTTTTAACGGTGAAACACAAAGCGTCTATTCATTGGCAGCGACGATTTTGCTCTTAACAATGAAAAACAAGCAAAGCATCGTTAATAACCGTTTATCGCAGATCGAAGACACCAACGCGGAAGTTCAAAAAATAACAACGACCATTCACAACCTAAAAGCCGTCAAAGACAAGTTAAAAGATGATAGTGATAAAGCCAAAGTTGACAATATTGATTTGAGAATGGTTCGTGAAACCAACTTCGACAGTCGCGGCGCTCTGGACGAAACTAGCACCGATCAATTCTTCTCAGAATTGATCGGTGAGGGTTGGCAAAAGAAAATCGAAGGCGAAGGCCAAACAGAACTGACTAAAGCACAGCTAAACACTGTCATCGAAAAACTCACGAGTCAAAGTGAAGCACTCTCAACACAAAACCAAACGCGTAACATCAAGTTGCAACAACAGATTTCTGAGTTACAAGTGACAACTCAGATGAACTCAGCCATCATCGACCAAATCAAAACTCTGGGTTCTGGTATCGCTCAACGCATTTAGACGATTACCGCCAACGCAACCCATATTGCGCGCAATACCCAAAAGTCCAGTTTTACGCCGGTACGAACCCCGCCGATATCCACCCGCTCCTTCGTGATACACCAAGTACAGTTGATCCGCGTCATCGTGCGCCAAGCCCAACTGCCGACTCGATTCAGCGTTGTACCAACCAATAAAATCCACTGCATCGGCAAAATTGTCCCGATCAGCCCCCCAACGATTGGCGCGCCGACGGTAAGCCTCCCACGTACTGTCAATCGCTTGAGCATAACCGTAAGCACTGGAGGGTCGAGGTCCAGGAATAAATCCAAAATACCACTTCCGGGGCGGCTTAGCGCGGGCTCGAAACCCCGATTCTTGATATAAAAAAGACATCAAAACCGGTATGGGCACCCCCCAGCGCTGTTCCGCATCCCGCGACGCCACATACCAACGGTGTTTTTCTTCGAAGATATAACAAATATTGTCCGGATCAGCAGGCGGACGTGCAGCGCAAGAAACCAACATCGCCAGCACACAGCTCGCAAACACCCACCCCGCAAGCCCCTTCACCCCAAGAGAGCACGTCACCCAACGTTTGTGAACAACTTGGAAATTCCTCACAATCGGTCAACGCCTCCGCCTGCTCAAATACTCAATAAAAAAAGTAACTTAAGCGAGTATAGCAAGTCTTAGCGACCCATCAGACATTCGATAAATAGGTGACAAGTTGCGCCTCACTTTCAATCAACACCCCCAACGCTTCCGCTTTCGCTCGTTTCGATCCCGCTTGATCACCGGCAAACACCACATCGGTTTTTGCTGAGACACTGCCTGTCACTTTTGCGCCAATTGCTTTCAAACGCGCTTTGGCTTCCTCTCGTGTCATTGTCGTCAGCGTACCCGTTAACACAACAATTTTACCCCGCAAAGGATGATGCGCGTTCGCATTCAATCGCTCAGAACTCGGCGCTGGCCACGAAACCCCCACTGACAACAATTCATCAATCACTTCACAATGGTGTTCATTAGCAAAAAAAGCGAGCACGTGCTTCGCCACAACCGGCCCCACGTCTGGCACACTCAGCAGCGCCGCCTCATCGGCCACCCTTAAAGCATTCAATGATCCAAAATGACTCGCCAAAGCAGCAGCTGTTGCTTCGCCTACTTCGCGCAGGCCCAAAGCAAATAAAAATCGCGCCAGGGTCGTGCGCTTACTTTTTTCCAGAGCGGCCAGCACGTTTTGCGCGGATTTTTGCCCCATACGGGGCAGAGCGCTCAGCGTCGCTTCATCCAAGCGGTATAAATCAGCCACGTGCGCGACGTAGCCCAGATTCACCAATTGATCGACCAATTTCTCACCCAGCCCTTCAATATCCATCGCGCGGCGACTGGCAAAGTGTTTGATGGCTTCACGTATTTGCGCCGCGCACGCCAGCCCCCCTGAGCAACGGATAACAGCCTGATCAGACTCTCGCTCCAATGGCGAGTCACAAACGGGACAATTTTTTGGAAAAATTATGCGCTGCGCCCCTGCAGGGCGTGCATCCTGGATGACTTTCACGACCTTTGGAATCACATCGCCTGCGCGATAGATCACCACACGATCCCCTATGCGCAAATCCAGTCGGCGTATTTCGTCTTCATTGTGCAAGGTCGCATTGCGCACGACCACACCACCCACCGATACGGGTTTTAACCGCGCCACAGGCGTAATCGAACCCGTACGCCCTACCTGAAAATCAACACCCTCCAGTATCGTGTGCTCTTCTTGGGCCGGAAATTTCCGCGCAATAGCCCAACGCGGCGCACGAGACACGAAACCCAAGGTATTCTGTTCCGCACAACTGTCAATTTTAAACACAACACCATCAATCTCATACGGAAGCTGAGCCCGACGCTTCGCCAGTTCATCATAATATTGCTCAAGCGCCGGCAAGCCCGTCAAGGTTTTCACTTCCGGATTGACACGCAAGCCCCATTTTTTCAAACACGCCAACGCGCACGTTTGCGATTCCATACGAGACGCATCCGATATACGCGCCACAGCATAAAAATAAATCTCCAACGGACGTTCGAGCGCCACGGCAGCATCCAATTGACGCAAACTGCCCGCCGCTGCATTTCGAGGATTAGCAAATATTTTTTCTCCTCGTTCCGCAGCCCGCGCATTCATCGCTAAAAAAGCCTCTCGCGCCATAAACACTTCTCCCCGCACTTCCAGCATCGCGGGCACTTGCTGTCCGCGCAAGCGCAAGGGCAACGAACGAATCGTTCTCACCGTATGCGTAATGTCTTCTCCTGTGCGCCCATCTCCTCGGGTTGCGGCGCCCACAAACTCACCATGCTCGTACCGCACGCTCACGGCCAAACCGTCTAACTTGGGTTCTCCCACAAATACCAATGGTTCATCCGTCTTCAAACGCTGTTGCACACGCCGATAAAAATCACCCAGTCCCGATGCATCAAAAACATTATCCAGCGACAACATGGGTGTCGCGTGTGTGACGGGAACAAATTTTTCCGCAACCCCACCGTGCATTTTTTGCGTGGGGGAATTCGGATCGATCAGTTCTGGAAAATCATTTTCGAGGCAAATGAGTTGTGTAAAAAGCCGATCAAACTCCGCATCACTGATCAGAGGATCATCCAAAACGTGATAGCGGTAATTGTGCTGTTCCACCGCTTTAATCAGGCGTTGCAGTTCGCGCTCCGCTTGAGCGCGATTCAGAATAGAAGACGGCTTGGATTATAAGCTCAGGTCAGGCTGGCGCAATCAAGGGATGAACACATTTAAATGCAAACACGTCACGTCAAGACACTTCAATTTCAGGATCTGAAGAGGACGCGCGGCGCGGCCCAGCGGGTAATTCAAGGTCACCGCCTGCCTCAGCACGCTCCTCACCCGCCCCCACACACACGCGTTCAAGCCGAGCGTGCATCACCTCCAGAGCATTTTGGGTCAGCGGTTTTTTATGCGCATCACACAAGCGCGCACCCAATTTTCGGCCTAAGTCATTCGCTAAGGTCAAAAAGCGAGAGAACGCCGCTTCCGGATCCGCAGGCCCAGGCAGTGGCAAATACAAAGAAATCGCAGTGGTTGAGAACGCGTCCAATTGCGATAAATCAAAAATTCCGGGTTTTAAACCATTGGTAACGCTGATCAGCGGCTTTTCATGCATCGCTAGATCCAAACTGTAATAGTGAAAAACATCGTGTTCACCGTATCGCAGTCCTTCTTCAATAAACACCCGCGCCAAATCCTTTCCCGCAAAGCTGGCACCGGGGCGTGCAATCAGCGTAATACTCAAAATATCCCGTGGCGTCCCTTTCTCCATCGTGTGTGCACGTTGCGCGTCCGACTCACTGTTCGACGCCGAGGCCTCTCGACCGCTGTGAACAGCACTTTTACCAGCGTATAAACCTCGACGTTTCATCACGTTTGAACGATAATGCGCGCCTCGCGTACCGAGTACCGCACCTTCAGCACCCACCGAGCGTCCTCGGCGACGCGCCGTATAGCGAGCAGCGGCTGAGTACGCCGAACTCGTCGTAGACCTCGGTGTATGACGTGATGTTGTCACCGTATTGCTTGTCCCCACTGATCGATCAAACGCCTGATCGGAGTCATCTGAAAATACGCCATTAATCGCCGGGCCGAACGACTCCGAATCCATGTCATCCAAATTATCCATCTCATAGGCCCGATGTGATCCTGGGTGCGATGGCGTCACATCACCTGCCGCAATATCCACTGCACGCGCACTGCCTGAAGGCAGTTCAGCATTAAATGGGTCTCCAGAAACCGATCCCGTCAGATCCAAATCCATACGTAAATCCGAATTCTTTTGACGGCGGTAACGACGCACAAAATCAAACAAAATGACACCAATGACAAGCAAACCCGCCATAACGAGCATTTCCTGTAAACCAAAACCCATACTCGCGATCCTCCACACTGCCCTAAACGGCCTTCTGAGTTGCTGTCACCACAACCCGCAACGAGAACATTGACTACTAATATTGACTAATATTGCCTCTTTATATTTACCATACCTAAAATACCTAACTAGCAGCTAAAGCGGCGGCCTCCTCAACATCCACAGCAACCAAGCGTGATACACCCGGTTCATTCATGGTAACGCCCATTAGGTTCTGCGCCATCTCCATCGCGATTTTATTATGTGTAATGTATATAAATTGCACTTCCGTTGACATCTCTTGAACTAAACGGCAAAAACGACCCACGTTCGCGTCATCCAACGGCGCATCCACTTCATCTAACATACAAAACGGCGCTGGATTTAAACGGAAAATGGAAAACACCAAAGCCAATGCGGTTAAGGCTTTCTCACCGCCGGACAGTAAATGGATCGTGCTGTTACGCTTTCCTGGAGGACGCGCCATGATGGCAACACCCGTTTCCAGTAAGTCATCGCCCGTCAGATCTAGATACGCACTGCCTCCCCCAAAGACCTTGGGAAACAAATCTTGTAAACCCGTATTAACCACATCAAACGTTTCTTTAAAACGATCACGCGTTTCTTTATCAATTTTTCGAATGGCTTCTTCTAACGTTGCCAACGCCGAGTCCACATCCGTTTGCTGTTCATTCAAATACGCTTGTCGCTCTTCAGCAGCTTGGTATTCGTCAATCGCAGACAAATTACTCGGTCCCAAACGCGCAATTCGGCTTTTTAGCTGCTCTAAGTCTTCATCCCCCTGTTCAACGCTTGCCGCATTTGGTAAGTCCGCCAAAACGGCATCAACCGAAGGCATGTCCTCATCCATTTCATTGAGTTGCTGAACCAAGTGCTGCGATTCCAAACGCGCCGTTTCTGCCTGCAATCGCATGGACTCCAAACCTTGCTGTTCCGTCAACAATGCCGCATCCGCATCTTGGCGCTGCGCATCACAAGTCGATAACTCAAATTCTAAGGTCGATAAAACTTCTTTGGCCGCTTGTAATGCTTCGTCAACCTTTAAACGCTCATCCAACAGCAGATCTCGTCGCTCAATTACCTCATCCTGCGGTATCGCTTGTTCTTCGAGCTGTTCATGCAAAGTCGCTCGTCGCGCACGCAACACACTCAATTGACCCTGCAATCGCATTAAAGCAGTGCGCGTCGCATCAATATTGGCGCGCAAGGTTTTGTGCGTCAACTCCAACTCATGCGCCCGCGTTCGAGTCTGTTGCACCTGATCACGTGCATTACGGTGCGCCTCTCGCACAACTGTTTCGCGAGATTTTAAGGTCTCACGCTGACACTCAGATTCACTCATCGACTCAACAATTGCCGCCAAATGCTGACGCCGTTCCACCAAGGCCGCGTGTTGCGTCTGTGTCTGTGCATCAATTTCAAGAAATTCTTCTTCTATGCGATCACGGCGCGCCGTGAGTTGCTCCAAACGTTCTTGCTTGGCAGAGTGGTGAGATCGCACATCACCAACCTGGCGGTGCAAGCCCTTCAGTTGCTCGCGTAAATCCGCCGCAACCCCTTCCAGTTCCTGCAAGCGTTCACGCCCAGTCGACAAGCTCAATTCCAATAAATCCAACTGTTCGCGATCAACCGCTAAGCCCGTTTCCAGCTCCTGCAAAGCCTTCTGCCGCACCAGCACATTATCTTCAGTCGCTCCCACGTGGCGCAACACCATCCAATCCCGCCCCATCCAAATACCATCGGGCGTTACCACGCTTTCACCATGCAACAAACGATGACGTTCACACCACGCACTGCGCCAATCCGGTGCGGCGTAGACACCCGTCAACCAATCACCCGCGCCACGCACGTATGCAGTCAACAGCGGCCAAGGCGCACCCGTCACGCCCTCAACCGCCGTATGGCTTTCTTTTGAGGCATGCACTTCAGCATGGTCGTCTTCGGTGGGATGAAACAAACGAACCTCCCCACCAGGCATGTTCGCGTACGCATCTAAAGCAGCCTGCTCCGCATCCGAACCGCTTACGACAACAGCCTGCAACTGTTCCGCCAGCACCACCGACACGGCTTGCTCCCAACCCGCCGTCACCTGCAATTGTTCCGCTAACCGTGGCGCTTCGGATAAAGACACCGCCTGCAACCAGGACTCCACAGCGGCCTGATCACGACCGAGCGCCGCTTCTTGCAGCGCTGACAAGGCACTCTGACGCCCGACTTTTTCTTGAATTCGCTGTCGAACCAGATCCAGTTCAGCGGCCATGGCGTTGTTTTGATTTCGCTGTTCTTGTAACGCCGCCGTTTCAGCAGTGAGCTGCGTTTCCAATGATTGCTCATCAGCACTGAGTTGAGTTAATTCGGCTGTCAAACGCGCCACATCCACCGCCAACTCAGTGGTATCCAAGGCGTTTTTTTCCAATTTTAAACGATCGTGACGCCCTTGGAGGCTGTCGAGGGTATCTTCCAGTTGGCGCACCTGAGTTTGTGTCACCTCGGCCTTCTGTTGCAAGTTATAATTGTCCCGCGTGAAACGATCCCAACTTTCCTGCCACTCACGCAAAACCTCTTCAGCTTCCGTCTGCGCATCTAAAGCCACCTCTAAAGCTTCGGAAGCCATTTCAAACTCCGGCGCGACATCATCAAACTGGGCTTCGGCTTCAGCCAGCGCCTCCACATCGGTGGCCTCATGCTGCTCACTTTCAGCCAATTCCGCATCCGTACGTGCCAGATCACTGTTTAACTGCGTTTGCCGCTCTTTCGCATGCGTTAATGACTGCTCAATGCGCGCCAACTCAGTGCCCAGTTCATAAAACCGCTGCTGAATATTTTGCACTTCCGCTTGCTGAGTCTGCACATGTGTTCGCAACTGAGTGCCTTGAGATTCAGCACGCGTGCGCTGGGTTCTAAGCGCTTCAAGCGCCACCATCGCTTCTCGAATTTGACCTTCCGATTTCTCGTGCGCCGATTTGGCGGTTCGCCACCGCATCGCCAAAGCCTGAGCACGTTTCTCACGTTCTTCCGCCCGATAGGCTTGGTATTTTTGCGCCGCACGCGACTGTTGTCGTAACTTGTCCAATTGACGCGTCAGCTCTTCTTGCAAATCTTCAAGCCGGGACAAATTGTCCCGCGTGTGTCGCATGCGCAGCTCGGTTTCTCGCCGACGTTCTTTGTACTTAGAAATGCCCGCTGCTTCTTCGATAAAAAGGCGTAAATCATCCGGTCGAGCTTCCACCAAACGGGAAATCATACCTTGTTCGATAATAGCGTAAGAACGCGGCCCCAGGCCCGTGCCTAAGAACAGTTGCGTGATGTCCTTGCGGCGACATCGCGTGCCATTCAAAGAATAGTTGGACTGACCATCCCGTGTTACCTGACGCTTGACCGCAATTTCGGCGTATTGTGCATATTCACCGCCCAAACGACCTTCGGTGTTGTCAAAAACCAATTCAATCGAAGCTTGAGAAACGGGCTTACGACCCGTTGAACCGTTAAAGATAACATCCGCCATGGATTCGCCCCGCAAATGCTTTGCAGAACTTTCACCCATTACCCAACGGACGGCATCGATGATATTGGATTTCCCGCAACCATTGGGCCCCACCACCGCACTCAGATTACCCACGAAGGGCACGGTAGTCGCATCAACAAATGACTTGAATCCCGCCAACTTGATTGACTTTAAACGCATGCTGTGTTTTTGCCTTCCTGAAGAAATTTTAAAAACGCCACGCCACCTCGCTCGAGACAGCTCGAGACAGGTTGGCAGTAGGTTAGCCCAAAACGAGCCACCTGAAAACCGAAGCGTTAAAAGTTAAAACGAAGGACAACACAAAGAACAGATCAAAAAACAAGCTGAAAGAAATCCATTGCGCACTCCTACGCCTTCTGATCAAGACGAATCGAGAGTGTACTACACGTCCTAACCTGTACTATACGTCCCAACAAACAAATGAATAAAATACCGCACTGACCGTACACGCCCTGATAGATTAATCACCCTAAATTTCGCGTTACAGGAATACAAAAAGTCTAAGACAAACGTTTAAGACAGACCTTTGAGACAGACCTTTAAGACAAACCTTTAAGACAAAGGGCGATCAAAATTGCGATACCCAATCGCTTCCAGTACATGCTCACCAGCCAAGATCTCAACATCACTCAAATCCGCTAAAGTCCGAGCGACCTTCAATACCCGGTGGTAAGCGCGCGCCGATAATTTGAGCCGTTCCATCGCTTGATCCAGAAGTTGTTTTTCCGCCTCCCCCAACTGACAGTGCACACCAATCTGTGAAACAGTGAGTTGCGCGTTATTACACCCCTGTCGATCCAGTTGCTGCTGCCGAGCACGCAATACGCGATCACGCACGACCTCACTGCACTCTGGATTCTGAGTATCTCGCTGAATCAAACAACGCTTATCCACCGGCTTGACTTCCACATGGAGATCAATGCGGTCCAAAAGTGGGCCAGAAATACGACTGCGATAACGTCTAACGCTTTCCACATTACAATGACAGTCATGCTGAAGATCACCAAAATAACCACATGGACACGGGTTCATCGCGGCAATGAGCTGAAAACTGGCCGGAAAACTGACCTGTTGCGCCGCACGCGAAATCGCAATCGTACCCGACTCCAACGGTTCTCGCAGCACCTCCAATACTTTTCGCTCATACTCGGGCAACTCATCTAAAAACAACACCCCATGATGCGCCAAGGAAATTTCACCGGGGCGAGGACGCGAACCACCCCCCACCAAGGCCACACCCGACGCCGTGTGATGAGGCGCTCGAAACGGCGGCAACCAGAAATCCGAACGCACCAAATGTCCACTGGAAATCGAATGCACAGCAGCCACTTCCAGTGCTTGTGATTCCGTCAATCGCGGCAAAATACTGGGCAAGCGCGAGGCCAGCATGGTTTTCCCCGATCCAGGTGGACCATAAAACAACATACTGTGACCACCTGCTGCCGCCACTTCCAACGCACGCCGTGGCATTTGCTGGCCCACCACATCGACCAAATCGAACGCATCGACTGGGCGCGTTTCCAAACTGGGACTTGTTGTAGGCTCAATGGGCAAAATAACCTTACCCGTAAGATGCTCACACACCGCCATCAGCGTCGACGCCGCAATCACCTTGGCCTGGCGAGACAGGGCTGCTTCCGCCGCATTCTCTCGCGGAACCACCAATTCAGCTCCGCTTTCCGCTACCGCCAAAGCCGCTGGCAGCAAGCCGCCAATGGGTCGCAGCCCTCCCGTCAAAGCCAATTCGCCCAAGAATTCTCGATCGCCGATCGCGGCAATATCCAATTGACTCGAGGCCACCAAAATACCCAGCGCAATCGGCAAATCATAACGCCCACCTTCTTTCGGTAGATCGGCTGGCGCCAAATTAACCGTGATGCGCGCACGGGGAAAATCAAAGCCCGAGTTAACGATCGCGCTACGAACACGGTCCTTGCTTTCCTTAACTGCCGTTTCAGGCAAGCCCACCATAGACAAGCTGGGAAGGCCATTACTGATGTGCACTTCGACCGTTACCGGCGGCGCTTGTATGCCGACTTTGCCGCGCGTTCGGATAATCGCCGTTGGGCCCTTCATGCTCACATCACCCCTCCCCACAATAACAAACAACGGATCACACTCAACACGCATGAACCCAGGAATCAAGAGGCGAATTATCACTCCATTGTCATCTAAATTACTGTGACGAATTCACAAAAAACTCAAGGTCTGACAAAGAAAGACAGAAAGCAAGTGAGGAGGGGTCGGTAGGTAGAGGGTAGGTAGAGGTAAGAAGAGGTAAAGAAGAGGAGAGGAAAGTGCGAAAAAAGGGGGAGCCCCCTCATTCCGCATCTCCTGCCTCCAAAGATTTGACCCGCGCTTCCAATCGATGCAACCTTTCCTGTGTTCGCCGTAATACAGCTTGTTGCGCGTTAAACTCATCGCGAGTGACCAAATCCAGTTTCTGTAAGGCTTCACGCAGCACTTGCTTAAGTTGATCCGAAAATTCGGCCCCTGACTCGGTAAACCCTTGTGGCATCAGGGTACTGAGGCGTGTCTGAATCAGTTGAATAAGGTGTTCCACACGGTGCTCCTTTACTTTCTTTTTAACCTTTTATTGGGTTTTACGCTGTATTGGATACCTGACTGTTACATTTATTTGCGTGTGCCTCCACATTGGGCATGATTGTGTATCTGTCCCGTCACGATACCAGTTAAAAGGCCGCGATACAGCAAAATCGCACAATTATGGATCACACTTGCTCAGTCCGCATCAATATAGTGCTCTTATGAAAATTTCCTTTCGCAAACTTTAAGACCGTTGTTACCCTGCAATCAATTAGCTTGACACATGCGCGATAGAGTCGCTTGCATTAGCGAACAAGACAGGTTTCACTAAACCCGCTCGCGGCGGTACGGTCATGACCTATTCCTGAACACGATAACATTATCGATGAGGGAAAGCGCATCGTTCCGTCCAGGATAGCGCTTTACAAGCTGCGAATGACAGTAAACTGCGAAAATGTAACGCATCAAAAGACCACTCTACTTCTTCAGAGGAAACGCGTATGAAATTGGTTACAGCTGTGATCAAACCCTTCAAGCTTGATGATGTGCGGGAAGCACTGTCGGAAATCAGCATTCAAGGTATCACGGTTACCGAAGTGAAAGGATTCGGACGTCAAAAAGGACATACCGAACTGTATCGTGGCGCAGAATATGTGGTTGATTTTCTGCCTAAGGTAAAAATCGACATCGCCTGCACGGACGAACAGCTCGATGCCGTCATCGAAGCCATCAGCAAAGCGGCTCACACCGGTAAAATTGGCGATGGCAAAATATTCGTTGTGCCACTAGAACAAGCCGTCCGAATACGAACTGGTGAAACCGGTTCAGACGCGATTTAAACACGCTGGTTTACCTCTTCGTCAGCGATATCACTAAAGTAAAAAGTAAGACCATTAAGAAGGAGTCCCCCCTTGGAAAACGCCGCTGAAAATGCTGTTCAACTGGCATACGCCGTTGACACTTTGTACTTTCTTGTCATGGGCGTGCTTGTCATGTTCATGGCGTGTGGCTTCGCGATGCTCGAAGCGGGATTGGTTCGCGCCAAGAATACCGCTGAAATTCTCGCCAAAAACGTCGCGTTGTATGCGATCGCTTGTACCATGTATATGCTAATCGGCTATTACATCATGTACTCGTCGGACGCTGGAGGATGGATTCCCAACTTTTTCGGTGGCACACTGGGCGCGGAACATACCGCAGCAAACGTGTTAGCGGGCGGTGATGACGCGCCTTATTATTCTGGACGTTCGGACTTTTTCTTCCAAGTCGTTTTTGTCGCTACGGCCATGTCTATTGTCTCCGGCGCCGTCGCCGAACGCATGAAACTGTGGTCATTTTTGGCTTTTGCCGTCATCATGTGCGCGTTCATCTACCCAGTTCAAGGCTACTGGAAATGGGGTAGCGGCGCTTTGGATGCCCTGGGTTTCCTCGACTTCGCAGGATCAGGTATTGTACACATGGCCGGTGCCAGCGCCGCTTTAGCGGGTGTCATACTGCTGGGGCCGCGCAAAGGCAAATACGGTCCGAATGGCGAAATTCATGCCATGCCGGGAGCCAACATTCCCCTTGCAACCTTAGGCATGTTTATCTTGTGGTTTGGCTGGTTTGGTTTTAACGGCGGCTCAGAACTCAAAATATCAAACATCGAAGAAGCGAACGCCGTCGCTCAGGTTTTTGTGAACACCAATGCCGCCGCAGCGGGTGGCGTCATCGCCGCATTCATTGTATCTCGACTGTTGTTCCGCACCACGGACATCACCATGGGATTAAACGGCGCGCTGGCTGGTTTAGTGTCCATCACCGCAGAACCCTTAACGCCCACCGCCGAAATGGCCACGCTGATTGGCGCGATTGGTGGCGCCATCGTGATCATTGCCATTATTACATTAGACAAACTGCGTATTGACGATCCCGTTGGCGCTATTTCCGTACACGGTATCGCTGGATTGTGGGGCCTTTTAGCCGTCCCTATCACCAACACAGATGCCAGCCTATTGGCGCAATTAACAGGGGCTATTACTATTTTTGCTTGGGTGTTCGGCACCAGCTTCTTAGCGTGGCTCGCCCTGAAGGCGCTTATGGGTATTCGCGTATCCGAAGAAGAAGAGCATGAAGGCCTCGACATCATCGATTGCGGTTTGGAAGCATACCCTGAGTTTACCAGTAATAAATAACCCGTTTTCGCTTCGATCGTATCAACAGCAAGTATCAACGAAAAATGGATAAAAATGGATAAAAATGAATAAAAAAAGAGGGCACCCAATGGGTGCCCTCTTTTTTCGATGTGGTCTTCAATATGGTTTTTATCTGTAGAAAAAGATGAAATCTTAAGAAGCCATGAATGGCGGCAATGCTTCCGTCGCGGTATACGTTGATCGATTCAAATACCGCAAAGGCAACGCCGCAAGCCGCGCGTCATTCACCTCCCGAACCCAAGTTCCTTTGTAACCTAAGGTCGCACTCCACCAACCACTGGGATAACCAGGCTGAGGGAACTGCAGTGTTTGACTGTTCGGAAATCCGACACGACTCAAGGTCGCCCGCAACGGCGCAATAACAGACTCAGCGTGCAACAACGGTGATTCACTCTGCTGAATCAGAATCCCGTTTTCACTCAATGCCGCATTGCACGCCTGAAGAAACGCATCGGAAAACAACACCGCAGCCGGGCCAATGGGATCAGTGGAATCGATAATGATCACATCCACGGAGCCAGGCTCGGCTCTTTTAATCCACGCCGCCCCATCTTCAAAGCACAAACGCGCCCGACTATCTTGGTTGCCCGCACACAACTCCGGGAAAAACCGCTCGCTGACTCGCGTCACCCGTTCATCCAACTCAACTTGTACGGCTTGCTTCACCTCAGCGTGTTTCAGCACCTCGGACAAGGTGCCGCAATCCCCACCTCCAATAATCACCACGCGTTGAGGCGCTTTATGACGCAGTAAGGCGCCGTGCGCCATCACTTCGCACACAACCGTCCAAGGTCATCAGGCGACCAAACGTGTCCGTTTCATACACCTCAATACGTTGGTATTCGGATTGTTCATCGTGGATCTTTTGACGGACTCGCAAGCCAAAACACGTTCCTTCCGATTCAAACTTTTCCACAAACCAGTTGTTTGCCTCTGGCATTCTTCACACCCTCTGCTTGTACTACACTCAACTTGGACTACAATAGCACCTGCAGCGATGCCGACGAAACCGAAACCTTTCAGCTCGTTCTTAAACCACAACGCAGCGCCTCCCTCCAACTTCATCCAAGAGACAAAAGAGAAGCGATTCATGAGCGTCAGTAACGACCCAATCCGCTCGACCCCCTTAATCACAACAGGCGACACAATCCCCGAAGACATTTACAATATTGCTTATTGGGGAGACGGCTATTTTAGCGTGAGTGACGATGGAAACCTACACATAACACTGCCTGAGCATCACAAAAACGCGACGCCGTTCTCGGCAGACATCGCAACCATCGTCGAAGCTTGCCAAGCCAAAAACCTTCGCTTACCCCTGCTCATCCGCATCACCAACATACTGCGACACCGTGTTCAGCGTTTGTGTCAAGCCTTTCAGCACGCCTTCGACCAATTGGCCATTGCCGATGGTCGCTACACAGCGATTTATCCCATCAAAGTTAACCAACACAAACACGTTGTGGATGAAATTCTGGCTGGAGCGCGTGACGCCCACCCCATAGCGCGCGTCGGTCTGGAAGCGGGCAGTAAACCCGAATTCATTGCCGCCTTTGCCAGCTTACCCGATCCATCCACGCTGTTGATTTGCAACGGCTATAAGGACGAAGAATACTTATCGCTGGCGGTAAACGCCATGCGCATGGGTTTTTCCGTTATGGTGGTCATCGAGAAATTAACCGAATTCGAAACCCTTGTCCCATTATGTGAAAAAGCAGGCATTAGTCCCAACTTGGGCATCCGCGTCCGTTTGCACAGCACGGGTAAAGGCAATTGGCAAAATACCGGAGGAGACAAAGGAAAATTTGGTTTAACCGCACCGCAACTGCTCCAACTTATCGGTCAATTGAAACAAAAATCGTGGCTCAGCAACTTGCAGCTCTTACACGTCCACATTGGTTCTCAGATTTCAGACATCCAAGATGTGGCCCGCTGCCTGACGGAAGTAGGGCGGTACTTGATTGAACTCAAACGTCTGGGTGCGCCGTGCACCTATTTGGACGTCGGTGGCGGATTGGGGGTAGATTACGAAGGCACGGCATCCGACCATTATCACTCCATCAATTACAGCATGGAAGAATACGCCCTGACGGTTACCCGTGTATTGAATGACGTGTGCACAGAAGCGGGTATAACTATACCCCACTTGCTCACCGAATCAGGTCGAGCCTTAACGGCTCACCACGCTGTGTTATTGACCCATGTTGTGGACCGGGAGCAACACAGTGAATTTCCGCCTGATGTGATGATCGCGCATGCTCAAGCCACTGAACCAAGTGACGCCACTTCAACACCCGCCACCGAGCACCCCATATTACACACACTGGCTGAACTGTGCGCCGCCTGCAGAGCTCCACTCAAGCACCGAGAAAGCTTGTCCATCTATCACCAATTAAAAGGGACCTTTGATCTCAGTCAGCAGCTGTTTCAAACCGGAGCACTGCGACTCACTGAAAAAGCCATGGCGGACCACTATTTTTATTGGGCTTGCGCTCAATTACACCCGCTGTTGGACCACAACAGCCGCGCCCACCGTGCTTTACTGGATGAACTGAATGAACTACTCGCTCATCGACTCTTTTTAAACTTTTCTCTCTTTCAATCCACACCAGACGTATGGGGAATTGGGCAAATATTGCCCATCATGCCCATTACGGGTTTACATCAATCGCAGTACGCCCGTGCGCGCTTAAACGATCTCACCTGTGATTCAGACGGTCGTTTTGATCATTACGTCGATGGCATGGGACTGGAAAATACTCTGCCTTTACCAAGCAGCACAGTCAATACCGGCTCCATACTGGGTATTTTCCTTGTGGGCGCGTACCAGGAAATTTTGGGTGATCTGCACAACCTGTTTGGCGACACCAATTCAGTCAATGTCACACTCACCGGTCCAGGCACTTTTCAATTGACCCATTTGTGCCAGGGTGACTCCATCGAAGACGTGCTCAAAACCGTTGGCTTTGAACGCGAAACGCTCGAGGAAAAACTGGAACAAAAAATCAGGGCTGCCACACTACCACAAGAAAGCAAATCCGCATTCTTCGAACAGGTGCAGCGCACACTAGCACAATCCACATATTTACGATAAAAATATGAATCGTTACTTCGATCAGCTCGTGCTTTCATTGTAGTACTATGTAGTAATTGCACTCTGTAGTAATTGCACTCTGTGGTAATTGTACTCTGTGATAAGTGTACTATGCAGAAAAAGTATCTATTCAAGATGGTAACAATGGGACTAAGACGATGTGGCTTCAACGACAGATACGGTTACCCGCAAAAAAACGTGGCTTCCACCTGATCACAGCCGACATACTCAAGCAATTACCCGAGTTGTCTCACGTATCAGTTGGGCTTGCTCATCTATTCATTCAGCATACTTCTGCATCACTGACGATCAATGAAAACGCTGATCCAACCGTGCGCCAAGACTTTGAGAACTTCTTCAACCGAACCGTTCCCGAAAACGAGTCGTATTACAAACATGTAGACGAAGGCCCCGACGACTTGCCCAGTCACATTAAGTCCAGCTTACTGGGGAGCGGTCTCACCGTGCCAGTGACCGATGGTCAGTTCAACTTGGGTACCTGGCAAGGCATCTATTTGTGCGAACATCGAAATCATGCCGGACCTCGATCATTGCTGGTGACGCTTCAAGGGCAATGACGCTTCAAAGGTAATGACGTTTCATTTTATTCTCCTTCCTTTTCTCCTTCTCCCCGCACATTCACATTTTTTATTTTTATAACCGGAACCTGACTCCATTTTGGGCACCACCCGGAAAAATTGACCCA
>JARRRL010000034.1:0-25089 GCA_037380725.1 Gammaproteobacteria bacterium
TCAGCGGCGCGGCCTGCGCGGAGCTGCTGACAGAGCAGTTCGCGGCGGGAGAGCGGGCGGTGTGCGGGGTGTGCGGTTCCCGCGCCGATCGCTTTTACCGCATGGAGAAAGGAGCGGGCATCGTCGTGATGTTCGATGAGGTGCTCGACGGTCAGCGCCTTGGGGGCGAGGGCGGTGAAGGTCTCTACGGGGACGAAAGCGGGGGTTCCCGCCGTCAGGCCCCGCGCTTCGTGCGCGGCGCGCCATTCGCGGAAGCTGCCGGGGCCGAGCGTGGCGACGAGGCAGTGTCCGTCCGGCGCCAGCCAGCCGGAGAGCCGTTGCAGCGCGGCAGGGGCATCGTCGAACCACTGCAGGGCGAGGCTCGAACAGATGAGGTCGAAAGGGTCGCCTTCAACCGTGCCGTGTTCGCCGTCAAGTACGGCGAAACGGCGTCCGGGGTTTTCGCCCACGCGGGCGCGGCAGCGTTCGATCATGGCGGGCGAGATGTCGGTGATCAGCCATTCGCCGCCGATCCCGCGCGCCTGCAGCGCTTCGGTGAGAAAGCCGGTGCCGCAGCCGATTTCCAGAATGCGCGGGTTATCCGGCAGGTCGAGTGCGGCGATGCGGTGGGCAAGCGCTTCGGCGGCTTTGCGCTGGATATGCGCATGACGGTCATAATCGGACGCGGCGCCAAAGGCCTTTGTGATATGGGCGCGGCGTGCGTGATCCAGCCCAGGCGCTTTCGGCAAGTCGGAATGGCGAACATACCGGAGGCCGAAGCCGCGCGGAACGGGGGGCTTCTGGCCGCAGTGACACTCGGTCATTTCGATGAAGCCTTTGACCGCTTCGGCGCAGAGAGCCGGTTGTTCCAGAGGCAGGAGATGGCCGGCCGCTTCCTGATGCAGACGAGTGGTGTGTTTGCCGGGAAAGCCGGCTTCGCGCATGTCCGCCGGAAGCAGCGGGTCCTGCCCGCCGTGGACGGTGAGCAAGGGAACCTGCAGTAGGGACGGCCGGCTATCGCGCAGGCGCAGCAGGTCGGCGCGGAGCGGTTCGGGATCGATTTCGCCGAACGGTTCCATGCAGCCGCAGGTCTTGCGGAATTCGGCGAGCACGCCGCGCGGGTCCGCCTCGAAGCGGCGCAGCATCCGGTCCACTACCCGCACTGGAATGCCGGGCTTGCCGGGCAGCGCGGTGAAGCGTTCGAAGCCGTTGATCGCCACCAGCCCCACCAGCCCTAACCTCAACACCCATATGCCGCCTACCCTCTTCTTATTTTTCTAATTCATACAGAAGTAAATAATCCATCCGTTCATTCAAAAATGTTCAAAACCGTTTCGAACACGTTCAGTTATTTCCGCTTGTACATGCGGCTGATCACTCACATAATGCACAAGACCTTGATTTGTATTCGCTGTAACCCGCCCCACCCGGCTCAGGGGTACACCCAAATCTTCAGCTATATCATGAATTTGAGGCGAACATGCCGCCGGTGCGGTGAACAATAACTCATAATCATCTCCGCCAGTCAGCGCCACCTCAAGTCCTGCTGCAAACCTATCGGAATGGGATCGCAAAGCAGAGAAAATCGGTAAACAATCCAACTCTACCACAAGCCCCAAGCCCGATGCACGGCACAAATGCTGCGCATCACCCGCTAAACCGTCCGATACGTCCAAAGCCGCCGTGGCGATGCCCACCAAAGACTGCCCCAGAGCCACCCGAGCTTGAGGACGCTCAAAACAGCGGCGGGCTTCATCGCTTTGCGTATCTGACAAACGCAACCACGGCGCTTCAACCGCTAAAGTCCCCAACGCTAACTGCAATCCACACCACGCGCCTCCGATCGAGCCCGACAACCACAGCTGATCCCCCAGACGCATACCATCTCGACGCAATGCTTGACCAAGCGCCACCTCACCAAAAACCGTAATCGTGACCGATACCACAGGCCCCTTGGTCAAATCGCCACCCATTAAGACACAATCATACGGCGCAGCACCATGGCGCAAACCATTACTGAAAGCCGCTAACCATTGTGGATTTATCTCAGGCAAACTCAAACTGAGCGTATAAGCTCGCGGACGAGCCCCCATGGCGGCTAAGTCACTGAGATTCACCGCCAAACAGCGATATCCCAGCGCTTCCGCGTTCAGCGTGGGCAAAAAATGGACGCCACTCACCAGCGTATCAGTGGAAATCGCACACTCATGTCCCGCGCGCGATGCGATCAATGCACAATCATCCCCCTGCCCCAAACGCACAAAATCATTCTCGCGAGACAAGGGGGAAAAGAAAGTCTTTATCATGTCAAACTCAGCCACAACACGCACTCCGTAATGAGCTAAGTGACCTAATTGATTTAAAAAAACGATTTAGATAAGTGATTTTAAATACCAGTCAGACCGGTTGAGGTGGCTTCGGCTGCTCGTGCACACGCACGCACCGCGCTGCCTTATCCAACACACCGTTGACGTACTTAAAGCTCTGATCAGCGCCAAATTTGGTTGCTAAATTAACCGCTTCGTTAATCACTGCTTTAAAAGGCACGTCCACTTGATGCTGCAACTCAAACATTGCCATTCGCAATATGGCCAGCTCAATGGGCGTTAACACGGATACGGCGCGATCCAAGAAAGGGGTCAACGCGTCATCGAGCTCAACGCGGTAATGTTCCACACCCAAAACCAAACGCCGGAAGTAAGCCGTATCCGCTTTTCCAAAATCCTGTTGACTTTCGAATTCAGCGCTCACTTCCGTTGCCGTTCGCTCCGAAAGCGCCATGGCGTACAAGGCTTGCAAGGCTAAACGACGCGCTCGACGCCGACCCGCAATCAGTTGTCGCTGTTCGTTTTGATGCGGAGTAATGTGCTCATTTTTTGAAGACGTCATGCCCATAATTACCTATTTCAGTTCTACCTCACATACCGGGCCGGTATACAACAACGGTATACAATCTCGGTATACAACAACACAAACGCCTCCGCGTACACAACACGTTCCACAGCCTGCTCAATCGTATCTGTGGTCAGTACACCAAAAGCAATGGGCAATTCCTGCTGCACGCTCACTGCAGCAACTCCCTTCGCACACTCCCCGGCAACGTAATCAAAATGCGGCGTCGAGCCCCGAATCACCGCTCCCAACGCAATGATCGCATCCACTTTTCCCGATGTCGCTATTTTCTTAACGACATAAGGTAGCTCAAACGCACCCGGAACATAGATTTTTCGCAAATCAGAATGCGGCACGCCGTGGCGCGTCAACGCATCCACCGCACCCGCCAGCAAACTCTCCACAATAAAACCATTAAACCGCGTTGCCACAATCGCAATGGTTTTACCTGAAACTATAAATTGCCCTTCAATCGTTTTCAGCGCTGACACGTTTCCCACTCCTTTAACTATTCGCTACAAACCATTTGCTACGGAACCATTCGAATTAAAATAAATACCGAAAATGAGAGATTCTGGAAAATCATCCTTCTGAATAAGATAAAACATCGGCGAAACAGATCACGACTCTGGCTCCACGTATTCCAGAATCTCCAAACCAAAACCCGACAGCGCATTAAAACGCAGTTTGCTACTCAGCAATCGCATTTTACTCACACCCAAATGACTCAAAATCTGTGATCCGGTGCCAATACGACGATACGCCAAGGGCGGACGCTTCTGGTTCCGACACCACGCTTCGCCTCCTGACAATCACCCCAACACCCCATCACGTCGCGCGCCTAACAAATCGCGCAAGGGGTCCGCATTGTGCACGCGCACCAACACCGGCTCCGTGGTACTCAAAGGCCCTTTGACCAAGGCCAAATGCGTCATGTGCTCGTCCACTAAATCACGGAATACGTGTAACTGAAATACACCATATTGTGTATCCAATTCGCCCGTTTGCACACACTCCACCGTGCGCTCGTTATTGAGCCGAAATTCAATCAAATCGGCAATGGTGCCCATTTTCAAACCGTGCGTCTGTGCAAACGTTTCCAAATCCGGTCGACGCGCCATGGTACCATCGTCATTCATGATCTCAACAATGACCGCACTGGGCTCCAAGCCCGCCAAGCGCGTAATATCACAACCCGCCTCCGTGTGACCGGCACGATTCAGCACCCCACCCGGCTGCGCCATGATGGGAAAAACATGCCCCGGATGCACCAAGTCCTCAGGCCGTGCGTTCGGCGTCACCGCCACCTGCACCGTACGGGCGCGATCCGCAGCCGAAATGCCCGTGCTCACCCCCGTAGCCGCTTCAATACTGAGGGTAAAGTTCGTACCATGCTGACTGCCGTTCTCGCCCTTCTTGCCATCCAACATTAAGGGCAAACCCAATTGCTGACACCGCTGTGTGGTCAAGGTCAAACAAATCAAACCCCGCGCGTGACGCGCCATAAAATTAATGGCCTCCGGCGTCACATGACTTGCGGCCAATACGAGATCACCCTCGTTCTCTCTGTCTTCATCGTCCACCAGGATAATCATGCGGCCTAAGCGCAAGTCATCCAGTAACTCCGGGATACTATGCATGAATCAAAAACCCACCTACTGATTGATTGGCCAAATTAAACAACGCGTATCACTTAATTGATCTGCATATTTATCTACATATTTATCTGCATAGTTTGAGTTAGCATTTACGACGCCGCAAAGCCATGCTTCGCCAGCGTTTCCAAAGTCAAGCCACTGGAATCTGCATCGCCGCCCGCCCTCATACCTACGGGCTTCACACCACCCCGCATCAACGCTTCAACGTAGCGCGCCATCACATCCACTTCCACATTAACAGCACGACCCACACACCAATCTTGTACCGTGGTCATGCCATACGTGTGAGGGATCACGTTCACGCTCAACACCCCACTTCCCGCCTGACTGACCGTAAAATCATTGACCGTCAGACTAATGCCATCCAAGGTAATCGACCCCTTCGGCGCGATGTACTTCACCAGCTCATCTTGGACCTCGATTTCTATACGCCACGAACGCCCGGCTTCGCAACACGACACCACACGCCCTTGGCCATCCACATGACCCAAAACCATGTGGCCACCCAAAGGTTTATTCAGCGTGAGCGAACGCTCTACATTTACCCGATCACCCGCCTTTACCTCAGCCAGGGAGGTCACGCGTAACGATTCCAGTGACACATCAAACGCACACAAAGGCGGCGCTAACACCACCACCGTCAAACACGTCCCTGAAATTGAAATGCTATCACCCACATTCACCGCATCAAGCGGCAATGACCCCATGTCCAGCCACAAACGGCAATCGCCACCGTTCGACTCGACACGATTCACGCGCCCCAAAGCCTCGACCAACCCAGTAAACATTACGCTGCCAATACTCCTCATTAATTGCTGAGCGAATCCAAACGTGGCGTTAACACCAGGCGCACATCGTCCCCGAGCATCGTCACCGAAGCACAGCGCCATCGTGGCGCTGTGCTCAATGCTGTCACCTGAAGCTGCTGCAACAAAGGTCGAGCGTCGGCGCCCAAAAACAACGGCGCCTGATACAACCACAACTCATCCACCACCCCCGCCGCTACACAGGCCCCCGCCAAGGTGGGTCCCGCTTCGATCAGCACTTCATTCATGCCCAGCATCCCCAACCACCCCATCAAGGCCCTCACGGATACACGCTGAGCTTCTACGGGCAAAACAACTCGACAATTTTTCTGCTTCGCCATCTCAACTGCCGTAGCGGTTTCCTGGGTCAACACCGGCAGCGCGTCAACATCCTCTGCCCCACTTTCCTCACCTTCTACTGCGCGCCTGCTTGTTGCTTCGCGCATGGCCTGCGCTCGATCCGCAGAACAGCCAACGATCACCGTTTGTCCAGGTTGTTGACAGATGCGATGCGAACGCGATAACCGAAAACGACTGTCCAACACCACACGTAAAGGCTGACGCACCCGATCCGCAAACGGAAATGGCGCGTTCATTTCGGGGTAATCCAACTGATGCTCAGCGGGACGCACCGTCAAAGACGCATTATCCGCTAGAACCGTTCCAATCCCTGTCACAATAGCGGAACTGCGTGCGCGCAAATTATGCACATCGGCTCGGGCCGCTGCACCTGTAATCCATTGGCTTTCCCCGTTCGCCAACGCCGTACGGCCATCCATACTGGCGGCTAACTTAACCCGCACCCACGGACGCCCCGTCCGCATGCGCTGTAGATAACCGGGATTCAAGGCGTGCAACGCCGCTTGCAGCTTCGTTTCAGTCTCACACAGCGCCACCGCTATGCCCGACTCACGCAGCCGCTGTAAACCTCGACCAGCCACACGCGGATTTGGGTCTGTCATACCCACCACGACCCGCGACACCCCCGCTTGAATAAGCGCATCAGCACAGGGCGGTGTTCGACCAAAATGACTGCACGGCTCTAATGTCACGTAAGCCGTAGCGCCTCGAGCTCGATCGCCCGCCGCCACTAAAGCATGCACTTCCGCATGCGGATCACCCGCCCGCCAATGCAACCCTTCACCCACCACGGTATCACCGTGGCACAGTACACATCCAACGCGTGGATTGGGATCCGTCGTGAATAAGCCTTGCTCAGCCAAGGCTACGGCACGCATCAAGTACGCGGTATCTTTTTCCGAGCACACATCTTCCGAGCACATACGGGTTCCGAGCACATACTGGCGTTAATCACGTTCGTGACGATTTCGACGCGCCATTCGACGGCACCCCGTGCCGACCGGCCTGCAAGCGATCAATGACTTCACGAAATTCACTCAGATCTTCAAAACTCAAATACACGGAGGCAAATCGCACATAAGCCACTTCATCCAACTCTCGCAAAGCCTCCATGACTTTTTCACCAATCGCGCGGGATTTCACTTCTCGCTCACCGGCGGTACGCAAACTGTGTTTAATGCGCGTGATCGCGGACTCAATCGCCTCCGCACTCACGGGCCGTTTCTCCAGGGCTTTCGACAAGCCATGGCGCAGTTTGTCTTCATGAAACGGCTCACGCTTCCCATCTTGCTTAATCACGCGCGGCATTAACAATTCAGCCGATTCGTACGTTGTGTTTCGTTCACCACACGTCAAACACTCCCGGCGACGCCGAACTTGGGCCCCATCGGCGACCAATCGCGAATCAATCACCTTGGTGTCTGGGGCATTACAAAAGGGGCATCTCATTGTTTCGTCCTTGCGTCCTTGAACTGAGCAATCGCTTACGACGCGTAAACGGGGTGTTCGGCGCACACGGCTACTACTTTTTCACGAACCGCCGCGATCATGGACTCGTTATTGATGTCGTCCAAAATATCGCACATCCATCCCGCCAATGCGGTCAATTCTGTAACAGTAAAACCGCGCGTAGTCACCGCCGGTGTGCCAATCCGCAAGCCACTGGTCATAAACGGAGACCGAGGTTCTCGGAAGCGATCAACTCAATGTGCTCTTCTTGACGCTGACGCTCCGCCTCCATGGCCGACGCCAGCTCATCATCAAATCCTTTGATTGCCATATCAGTTTTATACATAAATTACGGCCTCACGTCGACAACTACTCTTACTCTTACTATTACTATTACTCAATCAATAATCAATTCAATCAATCCACTCACTCACTCAATCGGTGAGCAGCGCATTCTGGTTCATTCGCTCCAGACATCGTTAACTGGACCATAGTGTACATGAATTAACGAGCTAACACAGACCTAACACAGGTCTAACACCCAAGAGACTCTCCCCGCTCAAGAAAGATGATTCAACTCCAACGATCTTATCGTTACAATAACGCCGCGCGCACATAACGCAAACAGATCACTCATGCATAACTCGACTTATGCATAACTCAACTCATGCATAACTCATGCACATCTATAATACAGAAGGACGCTTCCGCTTATGGCCCAATACATCTACACCATGAATCGCGTCAGCAAAGTCGTACCGCCAAAGCGTGAAATTTTACATCAGATTTCGATTTCATTCTTTCCCGGCGCAAAAATCGGTGTTCTAGGTTTAAACGGCTCTGGCAAATCCAGCCTCCTACGCATCATGGCTGGCTTGGACACCGACATCGATGGTGAAGCACGCGCGCAGCCCGGTATCAAGATTGGCTATCTCCCTCAAGAACCCCAACTGAACCCCGAGAAAGACGTACGCGGCAACGTCGAAGAAGGCGTCGCGGAAACCAAAGCGCTCTTAGATGCCTTTGATGAAATCAGCATGAAATTCGGCGAAACCATGAGCGACGACGAGATGAACGCGCTACTGGAGCAACAAGCCGAGTTACAAAATAAAATCGACGCGTCCAATGCCTGGGATCTGGATCGTAACCTCGAACGCGCTGCCGATGCACTGCGCTTACCCCCCTGGGATGCTGACGTCGCCACCCTGTCAGGGGGTGAGAAACGCCGTGTGGCCTTGTGTCGACTGCTGCTGTCTAACCCCGACATGCTGCTGCTAGACGAACCCACCAACCACTTAGACGCCGAATCCGTAGCGTGGTTGGAGCGCTTTCTGTGCGAATTTTCCGGCACCGTCGTCGCGATTACCCACGATCGCTACTTTCTGGACAACGCCGCCGAATGGATTCTTGAACTCGATCGCGGTCACGGCATCCCCTACAAAGGCAACTATTCGGAGTGGCTGAAGCAAAAAGAAGAACGCTTAACACAGGAAGCGCGCGAAGAATCCTCGCATCAAAAAGCGATTAAATCCGAACTCGAATGGGTCCGCAATAACCCGAAAGGACGCCAAGCCAAAAACAAAGCACGCTTGGATCGCTTTGAAGAACTCAATTCACGCGAATTCCAAAAACGCAACGAAACACAACAACTCTACATTCCACCCGGCCCCCGTCTCGGCGATCAAGTCATCGAGTTCCGCCAAGTCAGTAAGCAATTTGGCGATCGCTTATTATACGAAAACCTGTCCTTTTCCTTTCCCAAAACGGCCATTGTGGGCATAGTGGGTCCCAATGGTGCGGGTAAAACCACCTTGTTTCGCCTAATCAGTGGTCAAGAAAAACCAGATCAAGGGGAAGTGATCGTCGGCGATACGGTTCAATTGGCTTACGTGGATCAATCGCGTGACAATTTGAATGACAACAACAGCGTTTGGGAAGAGGTATCCGATGGTTTGGATAACATCCAAGTGGGTCACTTTGAAATGCCCTCGCGCGCTTACGTCAGTCGTTTCAATTTCAAAGGCTCTGATCAACAAAAACGGGTCTCCAGTTTGTCTGGTGGCGAGCGCAATCGTCTGCATTTGGCGAAATTGCTCAAACAAGGCGCCAATGTGCTGATGCTCGACGAACCGACCAACGACCTGGATGTGGAAACCTTGCGCGCTCTGGAAGAGGCCTTGTTAACCTTTCCAGGTTGCGCAATCGTTATCTCGCACGATCGCTGGTTCTTGGATCGTGTCGCCACACACATCTTGGCTTTCGAAAACGACAGTGAAGTTGAATTCTTCGAAGGCACGTATTCTGAATTTGAAGCGTATCGCAAGAAACAACTGGGTGACGATGCCCTCACGCCCAAACGCATTAAATACAAACGACTGGCATAATCATCACGCCACTTCTTGTTTCTGATTAGTTGTTTCTGATTATTGCTCCCACCACGGCTTCGCTTCCGGTGCCGTGGTGGCGGGCGTCGCGTCAGGCGCTGCCGCATCCCCTTTATCCTCCTCCACCTTATCCTCCTCCACCGTACGGTCTTTCGCTACAGCACGGTCGTCTGAGGTGCCGTCCCCAGCAGCAGGATCGCGCGTCGCCGAGCCGTCGAATTCAACCACATCAAAATCCAAAGACCCATCACGCTCCGCCGCATCCCCACCGTCCAAAGCAGCAGGCGGCACGGTTTGATCCGATGGAGCCACATCTTTTTCCTTTTCTTTATCTTCAGCAGGCGCAACAGGCAAACTACTGGGCGCATCATCAAACACATCATCAAACTCAAAATCAGGAATACTTTCGTTCAGTACATCATCCACCATTGGCGCATCAAATGTCGTTTGCTGCTCGCCCTCTTCCGGGCTGGCCGATGGGTTAAAATCATTCACCTCGATATTTTGCTTCTGCATATCACCAAATAATTCTTTAAGACCTTCTTCACGTTTTTGACTGAGCACCAAAATGGTGATGCGGCGATTGATGGGATTCATCGGTTCGTCAGGCAAGTACAGGGTTGATGAGCCTTTCCCAACTACGCGCATCACTTGATCCGTGCGCACGCCATTCCATTCCAGCACGCGTCGCGCTGCATTCGCACGATCCGCTGACAACTCCCAGTTGGAATAATCACGCCGCCCCAGAAACCCCGATGCATCCGTGTGACCCGAAATACTGATGCTGTTCGGTAATGTCCCAATGGTTTTCGCCAAGGCGGCCAGAATTTCCTCTGCGTGTCCTCGGATTTCATCCGATCCACTGTCGAACATCGGGCGCGACTCTTGATCCAGAATCTGGATTTGTAAGCCTTCTTTGGTCACGGTCAGTTCAATCTGATCATTATAAGGCTCGAGTGTTTCATTTGACTGAATCATGTCTCGAATCGATTCCGCCAACTGCTCAAATCGCTTTCGTTCAATCTCACGCGCCAAGGCTTCCACGGTATCCACATCAATGATCTTCTCGGCGTCTTCGACCGTGACCAGCTCAACGGCTTTGCCATCGAGGGTCTGATCGCCACTGCCACCCAAATCAATAATGTATTTTTGCCCCCCTTCTTTGAATCCAACGGGATCCGTAAAATAACCTGAAATGGCCATTTGCTCTTCCAAACTAGTGGATTCTGTTAGCCATAACACCAGAAAAAAGGCCATCATGGCCATCGCAAAATCAGCAAAAGCAATTTTCCACGCGCTGCCATGACTGCCCCCAGCCACCACTTTTTTTCGACGCACAACAATGACTGGCGCATCAGTCATACGCAGTACTCATACGCATTACACATCATAAATCGCTGTCGCCCTATCCCCCACGCACACGATCTTCAAGCTCGCTGAAGCCGGGACGCACCGCGCGCATCAATGTTTTTCGACCAAACTCCACCGCCAACTGCGGCGGGATGCCATTGACCATAGCCATGATGCTGGCTTTAATGCATTCGTATTGCTTGGCTTCATCCGTCGCATGATGTGACATCAAAGCGCTGATCGGATTCACAAAGCCATACGCTACTAAAATACCAATAAACGTTCCCACCAATGCAGCCGCCACGTAATAACCAATTTTCTCTGGTGGACCACCCAATGATTTCATCGTAATCACGATGCCCAACACAGCCGCCACGATACCAAAACCGGGCAAGCCCTCTCCCACTCGTTGCAAGGCGTGAGACGGTTCCAGTAAATCTTTTTGCAAGGTATCGATTTCCATATCCATTAAATTTTCCAACTCAAAAGGCGACATGTTGCCAGAAGCGCAAATACGCAAATAATCACAAATAAATTCAGTGGCACGCCGATCCATCAACACACGCGGAAACCGCTCAAACACCTCACTGTCGTTCGGATTCTCGATATCCGTTTCAATGGCCATGAGACCCTCTTTACGCCATTTCACAAACAAATCGTGCAACAGAGCCAATAAATCCATATAATACGTTTGATTGTATTTGGATTTATGCATCACGTGTTGACAAGCAGCCCCCACGGCCTTGATATTACTGAGCGGATTACCCGCCACAAACGCGCCCATTGCCGCACCACAAATAATCACCAGCTCATAAGGTTGCCACAACGCAACCACCTCGCCACCGGCAAGTACGTAACCACCGAGCACGCTCACAATGACCAGAAAAAATCCAATAATGACTAGCATTTTGCCACTCCGTCTCTTCTGAACTCTTTCTGAACACGACCAGAGAATAAAAAGAAATCTTGCCTACGCATCCAGCAACAGAAGTTAAAAAATCGCCTCTAATTAACAAGCTTAGACCAGTTTCCAAGACCACCCGGCCACAAGAGCCACTGTAAAATTGCCTCATACGGAACCACATCTCATACTGAATAACTGAAACGTCGTAGGGCAAAACGAAAAACCACGCGCACTCCTCTCACCCACCCACAACGAGAAACGCCCCGTGAGCCAAGCACAACGCCATACCATGCCGCACTCAACTGCCCCTCCGCACTCCGCGCATGGTGAAACCACCACTGCTATTACGCACTGGTTTCAAAGCATCAAAGACGTCGCGCTCCCCATTCTGCCGCTCACCCATCACGCACTGCAGCGTCAATGGCTCCGCTCACACGGCGCCCTGAACCAGCTTGCCGATATCATTGCGCAAGACCCCGTGGCCAGCTTGGCCGTATTACGCGCCGCCAACTCCACCCACCCCATGCACAGCACATCCGAAGCGATCATCGGTATTCACCATTGCATCACCTACTTAGGTTTAGAAAATCTACAACACCTGATCGCAAAAACCCCTATTCTCACAGCCTCCATCACCCAATCCAGCTACGTCCATTACGTCAACAGTCTGGTGCGCGGACTGTACGCCGCCTTTCTCGCCCAAGACTGGGCCAGAGCGCAAAACCATTATCAACCGGAGCAGCTATTCTTAAGCGCTCTGTTTTACAACGCCCCATACTGGGCGCTGTGGCGCGTAGCACCCGCCGAAATGAAAATCATTGAACACCTCAAACTGAACGAGCACATTCCCGCTCAAGAAGCCGAAACCGTCGTCTTAGGAACCAGCATCGCCCCGCTGGCCGCCACATTGGCTAAATACTGGCGCTTACCAAGCGTCATACAAGCGGCCTACGATCACACTCAACTACCCCACATCAAAACGATCTTGAAAGCTGGTCAATGCTGTGCGAAAGGCCAATTGGGCACATGGCCAAATTTCGATAACCATGGCGTCGCAACCCACAGCACAGCCGTACACGTACTGCTGGCAAATTGGATAGCGTTTGAATCGGAAATCAGTTGGCATTCGAGGCAACTACAACGCGTCACCGCCCTGGCGTCCGCGTTCCAGCACCAATCCACTGCAAGAGGACAACGCGGCCTATGGCAACAAGCCTTAGCGGTGAGCCGCGCCTACGCGCTGCCCAATACTTCAAGCCCGGGATCGCGATTAATGACTCCACGTCATACCCCCACACGACGCACCCGCTCACCCGAGCACGTCATGGCTTATGTAAAAAAACTGTTGACCCAACGTGACACACTGGCCACCGACACCCCAGTAACCGCATCAGCAGATCAGGCCATTAAAAACGACATTGACACAGCCTACACGGCAGCCACCACCGCATCACACATTCCTTCGCCCTCCCGTTCACACACGCCAGCGTCACGAACACCAGCGTCACAAACACCAACGTCACAAACATCGTCTGTCAATCCACCCGCCGCCACCAAGCCTCCCCTCAATACCACTGCGTCGGCAAACATTAAAGACTCGCAACTTTTTAAAGACCTCTATACTCGACTGCGCCATCACACTAAGCTATTTAACAATGATCGCAGCGTTTATTCTTGCTTAACCGAGGCGCTGCGAGAGGGCATCGGTTTAGATCGGGTGATCGTTTTGCTGCTGAACGACAGCAAAACGCATTTATCGATGCACCGCTTAAATCAAGATGTGTGGGAAACGCATACCGCTCAACGCTTCGCACTCAGTCCAACCAATTTATTTACCAAATTGACGCAACATCCCACCACACTGTGGGTCAACGCCACCGACGGCGGACGCATGATGACATTGGTTCCCGCAACCTTTAAAGCCATCACGAACAGCAACGATAATTTTTTTATTTCAGCCATCGTCGATCACAGCACTCCCGTAGCGGGTATCGTCTACGCGGATGACGGTGAATTCGGCGCGCCACTGCCCGAAACGCATTTCAAATTATTTAAAATCCTCTGTAATACCGCCAGCCAGCGCATCACCCAACTGCACAATGCGTCGTAGCTCATTCTCAGTTTCACGTCTATCGTGATACACTGCCTCTCCAACGGCACGCATCATTTAGGAGACCCGTTATGGCCCAATCTCCGTTCGCAACCATACTCGAACCTGAAGTATTGGAAGCACACCTGGATCGCAACGACAACGACACAGTCATCGTGCAAGTCTGTTCAACAGAACGCTTTTTAGAGGGCCACATTCCGGGCGCCCAACACCTGCCTCCGCAAAGTCTTCTGTGCGGGACTCCACCGCTAACGGCCTTGCCACCTTCTCTGACACAGATCGCCGACACATTGGCTCACCTGGGTATCCGTAAGCATACCCATGTCGTTGCGCTGGATGATGAAGGTGGCGGCTGGGCGGGGCGACTGCTGTGGACGCTCAGCATGGTCGGTCACGAAAATTGGAGTTTGCTTAACGGGGGCTTGTGGGCCTGGTCAGGCGCTAAATTACCGCTGGTTTCTGGCGAAGAGCCCGCTCGATTCGAAGAAACGCCAGTTCAGCCGCCCCAAGCACTGACCTGGGCGCCCCAAGCGCCGACCGTAACGGCAGCCCAAATTATCGAGCATTTGACAGATCCAAATTGGGTAATTTGGGATGCGCGATCCGCCGATGAGTACGCTGGAATTCGACACACCGCTCAACGCAACGGCCACATTCCTGGTGCCAAACACTATGAGTGGACACGTGCGATGGATCGCGATCAGCACCTCCGTCTGCGCCCCCTGGATACCATCCAAGCTGAATTAGCCGCACTGGGGATTACACCGGATAAAACCATCGTCACCCACTGTCACTCACACCATCGATCCGGTTTTACCTGGGTGCTGGGGAAAATACTCAACTTCAACGCCATGCTGGCCTACCCAGGCTCGTGGTCCGAATGGGGTAATGCCGCAGAAACACCCATCAGCACTGACGTTTAACCCCTATTCCACAAAACAATTCGCAAAACAATTCACAAAACGATTGACTCATTATATGAACGCACCTCAACACGAACCACATGCGCAACAAACCGAGCACACAGAAAACAAGCCATCCTGGTCTAATCGGCTGTTTATTTTGCTGCAGCATTTGCTGCCACGCCTCACCCTTTCTCGCCTGATGGGTACAGTGGGCGACTGCCAAATCCCGTGGGTGAAAAACACCTGTATTGACGCTTTCCGAGCCTATTTTCCGGTTAACTTATCCGAAGCACTTGAAGAAGAGCCGCACGCTTACGACAGTTTCAATGCATTTTTCGCGCGCGCACTCAAACCCGAGGCACGCCCCTTCATTCCGAATGCTCATCATTTTTTATCACCCTGTGACGGCGTACTCCTAACACACGGTTCGCTCAGCCCCGCTCTTTTTCCCACCTCTTCTCCCTCCATGCAGGTGAAAAACCACACCTTTACCCTTAACAGCCTGTTAGCCGGTGAAGCGAGTTTATTAGCTCGATACCAACACGGCCATTACAACATCATTTATTTAGCCCCTCACCACTATCACCGCATCCATATGCCCTTGGATGGCACGTTGCTCAGTATGATTCACGTTCCCGGCACCTTGTATTCCGTCAACGACGTCACCGTCAGCGGTGTGCCCGGCGTGTTCGCACGCAATGAACGCGTTATCTGCACCTTTGACACGGCACACGGTTTACTGACTCTGATCTTGGTTGGCGCACTTATTGTTGGCAGCATCGCCACGCCATGGGCGGGTATTGTCACCCCACGCCACAGACGAATCGCTCGTTTCACGTATGATAATGGTAATTCTGGTCACAATGGTGAAAGCATGAGCGCCCCCATACAGCTCAAACAGGGCGAAGAAATGGGACGATTTCTAATGGGATCCACCGTCATAGCGCTCAGTGAATCTTCAAGCCTCACGTGGGCAAGGGATCAGATCAAACCCGGCGCTGAAGTTCGTTTGGGGCAGCGCATGGGACAATTCGACTGACGATACACGCCGTCAGGCAGTGTGACCGAGCACCATGCCGGTCACACACCCACGCATGCCGAACACCATCGAATACACGATCCAGGCGCGTATTCACAAATGCAAACTGGCATCAACTTTAACTTTTAGCACGAGACACATACGATGCCGAACGTGTGTCCACCTTAATGATTTCACCCTGATTGATGAACAACGGCACTTGAACAACCGCACCCGTGCTCAACTTCGCTGGTTTGGTGCCACCCGATGCGGTGTCACCGCGAATGCCCGGATCGGTTTCCACAATCTCCAACTCAACAAAATTGGGCGGCGACACCGCGAGCGGTTGGCCATCCCACAGTGTCACCGTGCAAATATCTTCTTCTTTCAGCCATTTGATTGCTTCGGTCACCACCACCTCATTCGCCGCATATTGCTCAAAACTGGACTGATCCATGAAGTGCCACAAATCTCCATCGCAATAGAGATATTGCATATCCAGGTCCACCACATCGGCTGATTCTATGCTTTCCCCTGATTTGAATGTTCGCTCCCAAATGCGCCCCGTTTTTAAATTGCGAAGCCTCACCCGATTGAAAGCCTGACCTTTCCCCGGCTTTACAAACTCATTCTCGACAATCGCACACGGATCGCCATCGAGCATGACTTTAAGTCCAGAACGAAATTCATTCGTTGAATACGAGCACCAACGCGCGCTCACGACACAAACCAAGCACAAACAAGCCCGATTAACGAGATCAGAACCTCATGTCGCTCAATGACCGCACCGCCCACTGTACCACCACTCAGGCATCCACTCCCCCGGCTGCTGCATTACCCATCACGCCGAACGAAACAGAGCCCTTCGCCAGAATGCCTATGATACCCCAGTCGACGGAGCAGAATAACCCCAAACCGTGGCAACGCCAATTAGCGGAGGCGTTTCGAGACCTCCCCGCATTGCTTGATTTTATTCAACTCAGTATCAGCGATCTGGCCAAGGCTCACCAAACCAGCTTCGCCGAGTTTCTGTTGACAGCCAATACCAGCGGTTTTCCACTGCGCGTACCGCAGGCCTACGCCACCCGCATTCGTCCCGGCGACGCCAAAGATCCTTTGCTGCTGCAAGTCTTACCACAACCACAAGAGCTCGAGACACACCCCGGTTTTGTACACGACCCACTGCATGAATCGCAAGCACTCGCAGGTCAAGGCCTATTGCAAAAATACCACGGTCGACTGCTTGTCATCGCGCACAATCAATGCGCCGTGCATTGCCGTTACTGCTTTCGCCGCCACTTCCCCTATGCCGAACAACACTTACCACCAAATCAATGGCAACATCTAGCTGATCACATCGCACAAGATAAAAGTTTAAACGAGATCATCCTCTCCGGTGGCGACCCACTCACACTGAAAAACCATCATCTTGAACTGTTAACGCCTCTGCTATACGCTCACCCACATATCCGCCGACTCCGACTGCATACCCGCTTCCCCGTTATGATTCCCGATCGATTGGACAGCGGCTTTTTAACGTGGGCCAGCGCACTGCCCATTCCCCTCGTTCTAGTCCTGCACATCAATCACGCTCAGGAAATTGATCAGGCCCTTGCCAAAGCTATACAGCCTTTACGACAAAATCACATCACGCTTCTAAACCAAAGTGTACTGCTTCGCGGCATTAATGATTCAGTCGACGCTCAACAGCAACTCCAAGAACGCTTGATGGATATCGGTATCCTGCCTTATTACTTGCATTTACTTGACCCCGTGCACGGCGCACAACATTTTGACGTACCCTTGGCGCAGGCCCAAACAATGATGCAGCAACTGCGCGCACGCCTTCCAGGCTACCTGGTGCCTCGACTGGTTCACGAAGAACCCGGCGCACCCGCCAAAACCCTCGCACCACTGGCTCTGTAACATGAACACTCTTCACTTTCGTCAATTAAAAATTGTTTACTTTTGAGCTGCTATACTCCACAAAGAGACGGTTTTTTCGACAGTTTTTGCTGGCTTATCTGCGCAAGCACAACAAACAGAATGCGCAAACAGACAAGAGCAAACCGCATGCAAAGCGCATGAAGGTGCGACCAAGCCCGCCTAACCGTGATAAGACAAAACCGTGAAAAAACAAACGAGCATAAAGTGACGAGCGTAAAGTGGACAGCCAATGGCCCAATTAATGGATTTATTGAGTGAATCATCGTTGCCGCAACAAGATCAACGTAGCCTCAGTTTTACAAACCATAAACCCAAGGCGTTTGAGGAATGGGTTAACACCTTGCCCATCGTCAATGTGGGTGAGACCGCCAAAATGCTGTATAACGGCGTACAAGAACTGAATCACCTCAAAGCCTCAACCGCACTGCGGCTCCAGCTGTTGGAGCTGATTCGCCCTCAAATACATTACACCGTTGATGCGCTCAAACAGCACTACGCGCATCACACCATCTTGCTATCAGCTAAATCGCGCAAAGTGGCCAATTTGTGTCAAGCCCTCCAACGGCATCTCGCCATGGGCTTTAAAATTGTTTTATTGGAAGCGCTCAATGGCGGCTTTCTCAACAATCCACGAGAACACATTCCAACCGCTATACACCGCTCCATGTCAGAACTGTCGTTTGTTCTCTTGCGTTGTTATCAACTGTACCACCCCCCTCTGCCACGACTCTGGCAAGAATTCCATGNNNAAGAGCGCGATTTATTGGCGTTCACGATCCCAGACACCGAAATCGATGCCCATTGCGAACACCGCATCGCCGATTTGTATAAAAAGATGATTCTCATTGCGACCAGTCACCCGAATCAATTACAACCAGACGATTTAGAAAATCTATTTTTTTGCAGTAATCGCTGGTCACAGCGTGTTAACATTTCCGCACAGGCCACACCAGATGGGCTGTATGCCACCAACTTCAGTACAGATTGCCCACCTGGTTATACGACATGCCTCGCTCCCGACGCCGATCCCCAACACATCCGGTACATCGATCTGAGTGATGTGGTGAAGCACTTGCAATCGCTTCCCACAAGCGAGAAAAAGACACGCTTATTAAAAGCGGAACATTCCGCACAAGATCGCGCCTTTCTTTCCGACTATCTGACTCAACACTTGATGAACGTATGGTCCCAAACCAGCAAGCGTCTGGGAGATCGCGCGCCCAAAACGGGGATGGCCGAAATCTGTCTTGGCCTCAACGCCTGTCATCAGCAGATACTGTCCGAAGCGAAAAACGCCTCGTCACCCCTACCCGCAAATCAATCCGAACAAGACCCACACCAGGCAGAAGTCATCAACCTGGAAACAGTCCTCGCCCATCGAGGCATTCAGCAACGGTCCAATAAAAAGCCCGATCGATATCGATGTAATATCATTAACACCAGTGCGCACGGCGCCTGCCTGCTGTGGTCTCAACAGTTACCCCTTCAACTGAAAAACGGTGAACTGTTGCTACTTCGCCTGATCGACAACAACGATTGGATTCTAGGAGCAATTCGCTGGACACGCCATTTTCAAGGTGAAGGCGTACGAACCGGCGTGCAATTGTTTGGACCAAACATTGCGCCGGTGTACCTTCAGCACATTTACTCCAACACACAGCAACGCAACAACACCAATGAATGGATGCCCGGCCTATTGCTACCACCCAACGGCATCAGTACAAACCCGTCGTTGATCACCGCAAAAGTAGGCTTCAAAGAAAACGCCGAAATCCGTTTGCACTACCACGGTGAACACACCATCAAACTCAGAAGTCTGATCAGCCACAGTATCATGTACAACGAATTCGAAGTTTTCAGTCATAACGCCCTGCTTGCCTTCGATACAGACGATACGGCGGACACTCCAAACCCAAGTGGCAATGAACACCAGACCAATGCCTCCAATTTCGACGAAGACTTGGACGGTCTATGGAACGAACTGTAAGCGCAATTCAACGAACAAATTCCAACAGTAAAGCGCTGTCAGTATTAAGGAGCCTTTTGAGGACATGAAAAGGAATAGTGAATCTCATCATATTTTGGCACTGTACGATGCGGCGGATGAGATTGAACAAATCATGAATGATTTGCGCAATAAAGGTCTTGCCACGCGCTCCACTGTGGTCAACGACCTGGAATCGCTGAATCGCGAACTGCGCGAACAACAGTACGATCTGATCCTCTCGCAAGCAGAAATTGATGCCATTGAAATCACCGATGTGCTCGATCAAGTGAAGCGCATGGACAAAGACATCCCCATTATCTGCCTTGCCGAGTACCACGACCCCGATCAAATCAGCACCCTGCTCAGCCAAGGCATTGCACAAGTGCTCGCGATGGACGAACCGCAATACATCGGTTATGTGATTCAACGCGAGCTAAAACACCTGAAAGAACGTCGTGCCAAACGCCGCTCTGAACTGCATGTGCAAGAAGTGGAAAAGCGCTGTTTCTTACTGCTGGAAAGCTCCCGAGACGCCATCGCCTACATCGCCGATGGCATGCACATTTTAGCGAATTCCGCGTACGTGGAACTCTTTGGGTTTCAAAACACCGAAGAAATCGCCGGCCTTCCACTGCTGGACATGATTCATGAAGACAGCCACGAAACACTCATTCACGCAATTCGAACCTTACAGAATCAAGGCGCTGGACACCAAGAATGCCCCCTCACATGCGTCAACACCTCTGGCTCGACGATCCAAGTCAGCAGCGATATTTCAGCCGCCACCTTCGAAGGGGAAACGTGCATTCAGCTCATTCTCCAACAACAAGTCAACTCTTCAAACGATCGCGCCTTACAAGAAAAACTCAAACAGATGACGCAGCAGTGCCTGGTGACCGGACTCGCCAATCGGCAACATTACGAAGAAATGGTGTGCGACGCCATTGAACGAGCCGTTAAACAGAACATCAGTTACACCATTTTCTACATTCACCTTGACGGTTTTCATAAAAAACGAGCCAAAATCGGCGTGGATGGCATTGATCAAGCGGCCAAAGACACCGCCGCACTCATGCGCCAGCATTTTCCCGAGGACGCCGTCCTAGCCAGATTCGGCGAAGACACCTACGCCGTCCTATGGGAACAAAACGACATCGACAGCGCCGAACGCTTAGCGCAGGATTTTGCTCAGTCCGTCAAAGCACATTTGTTCGAAGGCCCCGAAACCACCATCACCCTCACAACCAGTATCGGCATCGCAGCATTAAACGAAGGCGCCGAAAGCCCACGCGAAATCATTTCCCGCGCTTTCGCAGCCTGCCGCACCGCACAAAATACAGGCGGCGATACGGTCAGTGTATTCGTTAAAGAACAGAAAAAGACAACCATTATCGACCAAACGGCCTCCGCACAAGAATTACAAAAAGCGATTGATAATAATCTGTTTAAAATTCTGTTCCAACCCATTATTAGCTTACGTGGATCGGATACCGAGTTTTACGAAGTGCTGTTACGACGGGTAAACGAAAATGGTGCACTCGAAAGTCCTGAAGCATTTTTAGCCACCGCCGAATCCGCCAAAGTGGCCACGATCGTGGATCGCTGGGTCATACTGCAATCCGTTCGGGCGCTCATTTCCAAACGCATGGAAGGCAATAACACGAAAATTTTGATTAATTTAACCAAACAATCTCTTGATGATAAGACATTTTTACCGTGGTTATCCGTCGCCTTGAAAGCCACCCGTCTGCCAGCCAACAGCGTGGTATTCCAAATCGCGGCCCAAGAGGCCGAAATGCAAATCAAACACACACAAGAATTGGCCAACGAATTAAAAAAATTGAACTGTCAGGTCAGTTTATCTCGTTTTGGCGACCACGAAGAGATCGATGCGCTGCTACAACACATCAAACCCTGGTACATCAAATGCGACGCGCAATTCACCAAAGGTCTCAGCACTCCCGCAGGCAAAACACAGCTCACTCAGCTCTTGGAATGTGTACACAAGCACGAGGTCAGCTCTGTCATTCCCTTCGTGGAAAATGCCCCGGTACTGGCTCACCTATGGCAAATGGGCGTGCACTACGTGCAAGGCTTTTACTTACAACCTCCCATGGAAACCATGGACTACGATTTCAGCCAAGACGAAGACGAAGTTTGATGCGCTTACTCGGCATGCACAGTGGCATGATCACGGTGATGCAAGCCCATCAAAAACAGAACGCCCTCTAAGTCAGACGCGCTCAAGGCTAAACGCGTCGCCTCACGCACGACGGGCTTGGCACGAAACGCAATGCCCGTGCCAACTGTATTCAGCATCGGAATATCGTTGGCACCATCCCCCACCGCGATGACTTGACTCAGATCCCATCCCCCATCCGCCGCCAATTGCCGCACAATCTCCACTTTCCTTTGCGCATCAATAACGGGTTCAATCACCGTACCCGTCAACACACCATCCCGCACATCCAAGGTATTGGCAAACACCCAATCAATGCCCAACATGCGCTGCACGTGTTCAGCAAAATACATAAAACCACCGGACACAATGGCCGTTTTTACACCATGCGCTTTTAAGGTAGCCATCAAAGTAGCGGCGCCATCCATAATCGGCAACGCTTCAGCCACTTCCTGCAACACACTAACCGGCAAGCCTTTCAATAAAGCCATACGCTCACGAAAACTCGCGCGAAAATCAAGCTCTCCTCGCATAGCACGTTCTGTAATCGCGGCAACGGCCTCTCCGACACCCGCTCGAACAGCCAACTCATCGATCACTTCCGTTTTGATCAGGGTCGAGTCCATATCAAACACCGCGAGACGCTTAGCGCGACGCTGCACGTCATCTCGCTGTAACGCCAAATCGATCTGCAACTGCTCCGCGACAAGCGCCAATTGCTGCTGCAGTCGATCGACCTCTTTCACATTGGCCGCGATCTGATATTCCATCCAACATGGCGACTGGCCCAAGGGCGTTAAGCGACGGCTGGACACCACATCCACACCAAACTCCATCAGCGCTTGAGACAAGGACACAAGCGACTCCATGTCGAAGCGTTCGGCATGCCACGTGACCGTATAGTGGTGCAGCTCTGGCAATACACCCGCCGATAACTCCTGTTCGTCAACAGCGGTAATGTGCACGCGCAAGCCTTTCGTCGACAACGCCACGCGTAAGGCCAAACCCACATCCGCAACGGTAAACGGTGGTGCCAAACGCATGAGCAGCGCCAAATGTGTGTGCCCATAAAACTGGCTCACATTCACGTCCAGCACGTCAGGTGACGCCCGCTCCATTTCGTCTGCTAACTCATTCAATACAGAACGAACAAGCACCATAATCCACGCGGCGCCGCCATCCGCTACGCGGCGGTCTTGCGTCACGTCGCCTGCTGGAGCGAGGCTCCCTCGCTGAGAAGACCGCAACACCGGCCCCGTAATCTGTAGAAAAATCAACCCCAAAATACCAACTCCCATGAAGAGCAACGACAAGCAACTCGACAAACTACAACACAAACTACAAATACAAATTTAAGAAATATGAAATATAAAGAAGCGTATTCGCTCAGCAAAACGCCACCAGTTTAGGGTGCTGAGCGCACAAGCACCACCCTTATTTTGAGCCGCCCTTATTGTTAAACCACTTAGAATTGCTTAACCACTCAGACATCTCACGTACCGCATCCTTTTTTCTGAACCTTCACTTTCGTCCTGCATTCCCGTTTCGTGTATAGTTAACGCAATTTGACATCCATCCCAATTACGCGTGCTTCGTTATGCTTTGGTTCCAACAACCTTTTGATCGCTTACCCATTGCTTATAAATTGGGCCTTCTGATGGTCGGCCTCGTGTGCGCCACGTTTTTGTCCTTGTGGATCATCATCAAAAGCACGCTGTTTTCCTTATTAAATGAACAAATCGAACTCTTTGGCGACACCATGGCCAATCAAACCGCATTGGCGGCGGCTGAAATGTTGTTGGCGGAAGACATGCTGAGTTTAAAAGTACTGGTCAACCAAGTCAGCCAAGTGCCTAACATCGTCAGCGTTACCATTTCCAACTTAGCGGGTGAGAAACTCGCTGAAGCCGACCCCAGATTGAGTGATTCGACCGAATCACAGACACCTTTTCCTTCAGCGCCTCATATATCGCCCAATGAACTCGCTTTTTCCGCCAGCATTTTATTTCAAGATGTGAACGTTGGCGAAGCCAGCATTGTCATTGACAGAAGTTCCATTACCGCCACGATCGATCGCACACTACGCTGGATGGCCGTGGCGTCTTTTTTTCTGCTGGCACTGGGCTTTCCACTTTCTTTTTTCTTAGCACGATACTGGGCAGAACCCATTCACCGACTCACGGAGGCAACGCGGGCTATACACGCTGGCAACCTGGAAACCCGCGTACACAACGAACGTGCGGACGAATTTGGCGTTCTGCTGAACAACTTTAACGAAATGGCTGCTTCATTAAAAGAACGTGAACAGCTCAAAGATACGGTAGATCGTTACATTGGTAGTGGTGTGGCCAGTCAACTGCTGGTCACACCTGAAAACCCTGTGGTTCCACTGCAACCTCTGAAAGCAACCATTGCCTTCTTTGACATTGTCAGCTTCACGCGACTGTGTGAAAAACTGTCCTCTGATCGCATAGCTGAGCTGTTAAACCACTACTACACGTGCATTCAATACTGCTGCGCTGTCTATGGTGGTTTCGTAGATAAATACATCGGTGATGGCGCCCTAGTGGTGTTCACCACATCCGAAGCAAAGCAGACAGCCAGTGAAGAATCCAGTGAAGAAGAATCCAGTGAAGAAAAAGAAACCTACGATCATGCCATGAACGCCTTGCTAGCCTCCCACCTCTTCTTACGCGTCGCGTCCCAACAAATCGCTGTAAAAGGACACAACGGCGCCAGAGACCCCTTGGCTTACCACATTGGTTTTCACACTGGAGAAATGCTGGCAGGCACCTTAGGCGATGCCAAACGATTGCAATATACCGTTATCGGAGATGCGGTTAACGTCGCCGCCCGATTGTGCGAACAAGCGCCTCCTAATCTGCCTGTATTCAGCGCAGCAAGCCGCGAACGCATGCACTCACTCCCAGAAGAGTATGTGACATTCGCAGAACGATGGATCGTTCGAGGCCGACTTAAGGACATCCCTGTCTACACCAGCGCTAGGCTACCCGAAGCCCTTCAAGCTAAACTCACCATGCATTGCCAGAGGATTATTGATAATATCACCCCCCCTGACACGACGCCTTCATCAACAATTAGGCAGAAGACCGAAGACGTGGCACAATTACCCTGAGAACACGAGATACCCTGAGAACACG